>JAYEOJ010000502.1:0-2266 GCA_034722835.1 Bacteroidota bacterium
CTACTTGATTCTTGTTTGCTCGGGGATCCATGCGCAATTGTGGTATGAAGCCGGGATCCGGGCTGGAGCCAATGTCTCCACACAATTTACCAGTGGAGCTGACAGCAATGTGGAAACGAACTGGAAACCAGGCGTTCATATCGGAATATTTGGAATCTTGTTTTATACAGAAAAAATGGCCGGTCAGCTTGAATTCCTGTATTCGCAGAAAGGATCTGTGTGGAGTGACCCGGACTATTCCGGCGATGAGGGTGTATCTTACATTGATCTTCCGCTAACAGCTCGCTTTCAGGTCCTGGAATTGCTGAATCTGCCCATAAAACTAAATATTGCTTTCAGGTACATCGAAGGTTTGATCGTAGCCTCCGATTCGCGCTATTATCCGGATCCATGGAAAAACCGGGTGTTCCAGCTGTCGCTCAGCTATGCCATATGGGG
This sequence comes from Bacteroidota bacterium, assembly GCA_034722835.1. Classification (GTDB taxonomy): domain Bacteria; phylum Bacteroidota; class Bacteroidia; order Bacteroidales. The sequence goes on from JAYEOJ010000502.1 coordinate 439, forward strand.
GGAGTAAGATCCAGGTAAACTTATCTTTTTTCCAGCTGGTTTTCTACCTCTTCAAGTGTAAGAAGATGTTCCTCCAGGACTTTTCTGATTTCCAGGATTACTTCCGGATGCTCCTCTGCAATGTTGTATTTCTCGCCGGGATCGATGTTTACATTATATAGCAGGGGCTGATCCAGTACAGTAGCAGTGTTTTTGATATCCATAGGTGGCTGGGTAATGGGGTGGGCCGTGGAACTACCGTATTCCAGCTGGGTAATGAAATGGGCCTTGTAGTCGCCTTTCCGGATAGCATACACCTGTTCTCCCCGGTAATAAAACACCACTTCTCTTTCCCCTTTCCCTGTGCCCAGGAGCAATGGAGATATATCGTAGCCGTCATAAATGCGGTCGTCGGGAAGAGGCGTCGAGGACAGGCTGCAGAAGGTGGGAAGCAGATCCATGGTGGTTCCCATGTCCATGACCACTCCCGGTTTCAGGTTCCCGGGCCACCAGAAGATGGTCGGCTCACGCATCCCGCCTTCAAAGGTTCCTCCCTTGGCTCCCCGCAGCAATCCGGAGGATCCCCCGTGGGTTTTAAAGGTATGCCAGGGACCATTGTCCGAGGTAAAGACAAGCAGGGTATTCCCGGCCAGGCCCTGTGCCTTCAGGCTTTCAACAATCTGTCCCACAGACCAGTCGATCTCTTCAATCACATCGCCATAGATGCCCGCAAGCGACAGGTCCTTGAAATCGCCGGATCGAAAGAGCGGGATATGGGGCAGGTTATGGGCCAGATAAATAAAAAAAGGTTCCTCGCCGAATTCCTCAATTTTCTTAATGGCTTCCTCGGTATATCGTTTCGTAATCGTCCGCTGGTCGGCAGGACGCTCCACCACTTCTTCATCCCTCATTAAAGGAACATTGAAGGCCTGGTAATACTCGTCGTCGGCGAAAGCAAACTGATCCTCGAAATAGGACTTCCCCTTGATCTTGTCCATGTCGTTGGAATAAGGAATCCCGAAATAACTGTCAAAACCATGGCGGGTAGGGAGATACTCAGGAAGATGCCCCAGATGCCATTTGCCAATGGCAGCTGTATGGTAGCCATTTCCCTTGAGCGCCCTGGCAATGGTTAATTCACTCTGGGGAAGCCCCCCTTTGGAATCGGGAAACAGGACGCGCCTGTTATCGCTGCACATGCCCGAGCGAATAGGAAGCCGTCCGGTCAATAGTCCGGCGCGGCTGGGGGTACACACCGGAGCAGCCACATAAAAACTGGTCCATTTTTGTCCTTCAAAAGCCAGCTGATCCAGGGCCGGAGTCTTGATGGAGGGATGTCCGAACACCCCCAGGTCCCCATAGCCCAGATCATCGGCAAAAATAACAATGAAATTGGGCTTTCCGGCAGTTTCCTTATCCTGTGCCCGTCCCGCCATACAGGCGGTACATATCAAAACGAACAATAAAGCGGTCCTTTTCATTTCTCCTGGTTTTTCCTTCTAAACTTACAAATTATTGGGTGAACCACCTCTTAATGGGTGAACCACTTCCCAGATAGAAGATCGATATTCTTATTTGCATGCCTGCGGATTTTTTACTTAATTCCCACTTCATTTAATCCCGATAATTTCATGCGAATTTTACTCCCCCTGCTGGCAGCAGTCCTGGTCCTTTCAGGCTGCTCAGATTCCGGAACTAAAGATGCTCAGACGAAACTTGAAAAGAAGGCCGCCCGGATTCATGCGGCAGCCTACACCGTGGACAGTCATACCGACACCCCCCTCCGCCTGAACCGCATGGGATTTGATTTCGGCGTGCGGAACGATCCCCGTGAGACCGGCAGCAAGAT
>JAYEOJ010000503.1:0-9356 GCA_034722835.1 Bacteroidota bacterium
TTTTCCATCTCCTGTCGGGAACCAACCTGAAACCGGCTGCCGGGATCGTTATGGGGGTTTTTGGAGAGTGCAACATCAATGAGGAACCCACACTCTCATTGAAGGAGGCACTGGACGACCTATTGACACCTCTGGGCATTCCCGTTTCCTATGGACTTTCCTTTGGCCATATCAAACGAATGGTGACCATACCCACCGGGATCAGTGCAGTCATGGATGCAGATAAAAACAGCTTCCGCTTGCTGGAGCCGGCTGTAGTTTAAGTTTCCCACATGATTACTATCTTAGTACGATGAATGAATTTGGGGTACTCTCCGTACTGCCTCCTCTGCTGGCCATTATTCTTGCGTTAAGGACCAAGCAGGTCTATATTTCCCTGGTGCTTGGAATCTGGCTGGGCTGGCTGATCATCAGCGATTGGAACCCGGTGCAGGGGACCCTTGCAACTCTTGAGGGGTTTGTTGAAGTATTTCAAAGTCCGGGAAACACCCGGACCATTATGTTCAGTGCCCTGGTGGGCGCGCTGCTTATTTTTATTCAGTATTCAGGGGGTGTCAGGGGTTTCATTATTGGGATCGATAAAATGCTCTATACCATGGAGCAGAAGAAGATCGGAAAAAGCAGGGTGGTCGTAGAGCTTCTGGCAATGCTTATCGGCGTAATACTTTTTATTGAGACCAGTATCAGTTCACTTACGGTTGGAACTCTGTTCCGGCCGGTTTTTGACAGGCTGAAGATTCCCCGGGAGAAGCTGGCCTACATTGCCGATTCCAGCTCGGCTCCCAGTTCCATCCTGATCCCCTTTAATGCATGGGGTGCCTTCATCATGGGGCTTTTGCTGACCCAGGGCATTGAAGCACCTTTCAGGACCATGATCTCGGCCATGGCCTACAACTTTTATCCCATGCTTACTATTGGCATGGTGTTCCTGGTGATCGTAAGCCGGAAAGATTTTGGGCCCATGGCCAGGGCAGAAAAACGTACCAGGGAGACCGGGAAGCTGCTGAATGACGGAGCCAGGCCCATGGTTTCGGATGAGGTTACCTCCTACGAAATGAAAGAGGGCATCAGGCCCAGGGCCATGAATATGGTGATTCCCCTGCTGACCATGGTGGTCATGATGATTCTCTTCCTGGCTTATACGGGCTGGGGAGAGGTTGAGGAAAGCAAAGGATTTATGGATCATTTTACCTCTGCCATGGGGCGTGGATCGGGCTCTGCGGCGGTGCTGTATTCGGTGACCACATCAATTCTGGTGGCCATGATCCTATACAGAGTTCAGGGGATTATGAAGTTAAGAAAGATGGTCAGCCTGATTCTGAAAGGGATCAGCGAACTGATGCCACTTGCGCTATTAATGATGCTTGCTTTCTCCATCAGTCATGTGTGCAACAGCCTGGGGACCGGACAATATGTGGCGGGTATCACTGAAGGCTGGCTCTCGCCCGCATTGCTGCCGGCCATTGTGTTTGTACTCTCCTCCTTTATTGCATTTTCCACCGGGACCTCCTGGGGCACTTTTGCCATTATGATCTCCATAGCGCTTCCCATGGCTGAGATGCATGGAGCCAATCTGTTCCTGGTGGTTGCCGCCACCATGGGCGGTGGTGTTTTTGGCGACCACTGTTCGCCCATTTCCGATACTACCATGATCTCATCCATGGCTTCCGCATCCGATCATATTGATCATGTGAGGACACAGTTGCCCTATGCAATGCTTACCGGTACGATCACCATATTGATATATCTCTTATTGGGATTTGCCACTACCTGAGGGTACGCATGGCTTCTCTCAGGTTGTGGGTGAAGCGTACCATCTCCACTTTCTTGTGGGAGGAGGTCACCACCACCCTGATAACTCCTTCAGATCCGGCCCCTTTGTAAGTGGTGTATTGCGTGTAGATGCCCTGTTCCAGAAGGTAATTGTGTATCGCCTTCATGGTTGCAGCATCCTTGTGTGCGAAGGAGAAAATTGGGATGGTTCCATGCATTTTCGGAATAAACAGCGGCTCGCTTGTGATTCCCATATGCTCCAGGGCATCTCCCAGGTATCTTGCATTGGTCCAGAGCTTTTTCCTCAGGTTCTGATTCTCCTGGACCAGCTCCAGGCCTTTAATTCCGGCTGCAACTGCAGCATTCATGGGTGAGCTGGAACCGGTCATGACACTGCCCGAGCGGACCTGCTGGATGAAATCGCCACTGCCGGCAATGATCCCCCCGTAGGCTCCAAAGGCCTTGGAGAGAGTGGCCCCCAGGTAGATCCTCCTGGAGGGGGTACCCAATGCCTCACAGCTACCTCGTCCGTGTGCCCCCAGGATCCCAACACCATGGGCGTCATCAACCCAAACCACGCCATCGAATTTTTCGGCCAGATCCAGGTATTCCCGGATGGGGGCAAGGGTTCCCATCACCGGAAATAGTCCGTCACTGGCCACCAGGGGACGCTGACCAGGACCAAGGTGCTTTTTCATTTTGGCTTCCAGGTCCTCCAGATTCCGGTTCTGAAAGTTAATTATCGGTTTCCCCGTGGCTCTTGCTCCTTCCACCAGGCTATAGTGTGATCCTTCATCCAGAAAAATAAGCTGGTATAAACTCATAGCATCCAACGCAATCAGTCCGGCCATGCTACTCAGGTACCCGGAAGGAAGGTACACGGCATCTTCGGTATTGAAATAACTGGCAAGTTTATGTTCAATCTTTTCAAGAAGGGGAGTGGTACCTGAAATGGCCCGGGTGGTAGCACTGCCAATCCCGTATTGTATGGTGGCATCATTTGCTGCTTTGATCAGGTCCGGGTGGGAATGGAGCTGAAAATAACTGGTCCCGGCAAAATAGAGGTAACTCTTCCCATTCAGGACCACACTGGTACCGGTCCTGCTCTCCATGGTCAAGTGTTCGCTCGTCTGTGCCATGCTTTAAGGGATTAAGTGATGCTTACTTTCTCCATGGAGCTCAGGAATGCATCATCAAATGCTGCACCGATCCCACTTTTGTCCCTGAGGGTCCAAAGGCCCGATCCCATATATTCAATTCCCCCGGTGACCGGATCGGCATCCAGCATCAGGGAGGAATCCATATCATAATGTACAATGGTACTGCTGGCCAGTACCAAATGCATCAGCGCAGTGAGTGCAAAGCGTGATTCGGACATGCATCCCACCTGACACTTTATTCCTGCGGCTTCGGCCACCGAAACAATTTTCAGTGCATTGCTGATGCCTCCCGATTTTGATAATTTGATATTAAAGTAGTCACAGGCCCCCATGCTGGCCAGACGGAAGGCATCGTGGTGATCAAATACCGATTCATCGGCCATGATGGGGATGGGACTGTTCTCCCTGACTTTCACCAATTCACGATTGTTCCAGTGGGGAATGGGTTCTTCGCAATGCTCTATTCCAAATGGCTCAAGAGCCTTCAGCGTTTCAATGGCGGTAATGGTATCCCATCCCTGGTTTGCATCGATCCGGATGGGATAATCATGACCAACGGCCTCACGGATCGCTTTGATCCGTGCCACATCTTCTCTGGTGGTGGTTCCCAGTTTGACCTTTATGGCAGGAAATCCGGCCTTCATGAACTCCAGGGCATCCCGGGATACTTTTTCAGGGTCTCCAATGCTGATGGTCATATCGGTATGGATCTCCCGATTATTACTACCTCCCAACAATTGATAGAGAGGCATATTCGCCCTGAGAGCAAGCAGGTCATAGAGGGCCATGTCAAAGGCGCTTTTCATGGTGGGATTCCCTTTGACAGCCCGGTCGATTTCATGGAGCCGCTCTCCAATAGCATAGGGATCCTTTCCCAGCAGCATTTTGCCCACCTGTCTGGCAAGTTCGAATACGGTTTCCTGGGTTTCTCCCACAATAAAAACAAAAGGGGCGCACTCACCCGTCCCGGTCAGTCCGTCGCTGCAATGGATCCGGACCACCACATTGGTGGCTTCGGGAATCACTCCCAGTGAAATCACAAAGGGCTCCTTGTAAGGAATATTCAGTTTTACTACTTCAATTTTTATGATGGCCGTCTTTTGCATTGTTGTAAGTTACAGATCTTTCAGAATATTCTTGTATTCCTTATACAGGAGAGGAGCCGTTTCGGGACCAAGGGAGTTTTCCTCTCCATAGGGGGCCTTCTCTCTTCCATAGGTATAGGGTGCCTCCACATCCCATTGACTCTTGGGGAGGATGTACCCGATTTCATCGTTTGACAAACCTATGACAAAGCGGTATTCTCCGGGCATTAATTCCCTCAGAGGTGGATCTTCCACAGCCGGAATTTGAAAATCCTGTCCTTCGGGAGCTTCAACACCCCCATTTACGATTTCAGGATAGATCTCACCCGGTACACTAAGAAAGCTTGCGGGTCCTATCGAGAAAGCAGCAATCTCTGAACGGGTTTTGAACCATCCGGTCATGCCAAAATCCAATATGCCCAGCATTGCGGCCATCCGAAACATATTGTTGTCCAGAGGCAGATCCATGGTTTTTGCCCTGACTGACAAATTCGCCTGTTGAACCACTGTGTCTGGATTCTCCATGGCCTTGAGAGCAAGCATTGCCAATCTTGCCCCCTGGGCCTTTGCCTTGTCAAAGGAAGCTTCCGTATAGGTCGTATCCAGAAAGGGATCATCCAGGGGCATGCTGGCCCGTGTGGTCATGAGTCCCCCGATAGCTCCATTGATGTAAACCGCCACACCGCCAACTCCTGGTTGGACCAGCTTTTCGCCGTCATATACTCCTTTTTCAATGTACTCCCGGAGATAATGCGGAAAATCAGAAGTAATGTAGAGGTTGTCTGACCAGAGTGTTTCAGGATGATTGGCCCATGCAATAAGTGTACCGAGGGTAGCGTCTGTTTCTGTATCAATGGCCTGCATCATCCTGAGACCCGGGTCCATGATGATGGGATCACGGGTATCCTGGACCATCGCCTCTGCTCCGGTCAGATCCCGGGAGAAAAGCAACTTTGCAGGCCGTAGATTGTTTGTAGCCTGGGAGATGGCTTCAACCACCTGGCTTTTAATATATTGCATACTTTCCGGATTCACGCCACTTTTAAGTGGGGTTTCCCCCCAGATACCAATAAGATCGTTGCTCTCGTGGGTGTGGGTACTGGAGATCACGGCATAATCAATCCCTGCTTTTTCCGGGATCTGTTTTCTGATATCCACCACATCGTCGTGCCTGAAACCTATGGCATCAAGCGAAACCAGGGCCAGGCGGTTCTGACCATCATCAAAAACGACCACCCGTGCCCATACATCATCATGCACCCCGTTAGCAGCACGTTGATTGCTAAACCCGGCAATCCAGATTGCATCAAATTTTCCGTTGTTATTGTTGTCATTATAGGTATCACCGTCCTTTTCCCTAAACTTCGCATCGCCATTTAAATCGTTCCAGGTATCCACAATCTCAGGCGTGATGGGCAGTGCAGCAAAACCTATCCGTATGGGGCCAGGTGTTTCTGCACCTTTGAGATTCAGATCCACTTCATAACCGGAATGACGGTCCCTTACGTTCCAGAACATCCAAATGGCTAAGAGAAGAACTATCCCCAGTAAAATCACTCCGATTCTTAATACCCACTTCTTCATTTTTATATTTTTAGTTACTATTGTCCGACTAATTTCTATTAAATCAATTCCCCTGATATTTTCTTTACACGATCAAAAATCAATGCATGATCTCTTCGGTTAAGTTTGCAATGATCTCTCAGGATCGCAATCGGATCCTCTGCATATCTGTTTTTAAAAATCTTATCCTCGGGATGAATCTTTCCCTGTGCATCTCTTGCGTTAAAATAACATCCTTTTACCCAGGCTTCCAAAATTAGAGAAAACTCTTTTCCTGTTTTGATACCTGAGACAATAGGGATCATAAGCCTGTCATTGGTACTCAATTTCCTGGAAAGATCGCAACCTACCCTAAAAATGGTATCTCCAAGGGCTCTGTTTGAGAATCTTTTCAGGAGGTCGTCTGTGTGCTCAATTAACTGCTCCAAGGTAAATACATCAGGGTGCTTTTCCATCAGTATTTCTGCGGATTGAAGCATGGTTTTTCGTGTAACATCCCGTAGTTGACTGTTACTCAAAGCTTCCCACGTGTATTTGATTTCGGAGTCCAGGAAATAGGTTTGATAGGCCAGGGTGGCGTGACCCATATTATGAATAAAGATCTTCCGGTCAACCCATGCCTTCATGTCCATTTTCGGTGCCAGTTCTTTCACATCCGGGACTTCATTACGGAACCCCTGCCGGTCCAGGATAAGTGTATTATAAGGTTCTGCAATCAGTGATAGGGGATCCTTTCTGATTTGTTCTTCTGTCATGATCGGTACCATTTTACCAATGCTTGTCTCCACCAGTCCCACAAACTCCTCCACAGGAACGCCGGGCATATATGGCTCCAGCCCTTCTCTCAGCAATCGGGCCGCATTCCTGACATTTTCAGCAAGGATCATATCCACCGGATCCGCTTTTCTTACCTCGTAACGCTTATTAAGCCCCCTTGCCAGCAGCTCCGGAAGGCTCATCAGCCCACGTTTTCCGACCGACAGGGCGATCATGTCCGCCTCCACCATATGATTTATTACGCCTTCTGTGTCGGAAAGGTGAAGTGCGGAAACATTCTCCACGATGCACTCTTTCTCTCTTTCCGGGTGGTTGCTGTCCCTGATAATTACCCTGTAGGAAGACGCGTCATTTAACAATTCAACAATCCCCTGGTCGATATCAGTAAAGACCAGTTCATACCCGGCATTCCCAAAAAGCGGCCCGATAAAGGAACGGCCTATTTTTCCTGCCCCAAACAGCAATAACTTTTTCATTGCCTGAATGATTGGATATAGTCAAGATAATAGGGCTCAATCAGCGCCCTCTTCTGACCTGGTTCGCTCTCTTCAAACATGCCCCCCATATAGAAACAGGAGGTTCCTCCTGAAGCAATGCCCCAGGCGCATGCCTCAGTAATGTCGGGTTTCCCGGTGTTCTCTTTGAGCTGGTCTGCCAGGGAGGCGATCACCCCTCCGGCAAAGTTATCGCCACACCCGGTGGTATCACCGGAGTGCCCCTTTTTCAGCTCCTCCACAATGGTCCTGGAGACCGGCATTTCCCGCTCCTCCTGCTGACCAAAGAGAGTTTCGTCCGACCAGACCCGGATATTTTCAGCACCGCTTGTGACGATCACGGCACCGGCGCCTTGTTCCCGGAAGAAATGCATGGCGCCCTCCAACTCTCTTTTTCCGCTTAACTGCAGCGCCTCCTCCAGATCAGTGATCAGCAGGTCGATATGCTTATAGCTCTCATCACTCTTTCCGAGAGGCCACTTCAGGTTGGGATTGATCCTTTCATTTCTGAAGTCGTAGACGGTGTTTACCACGGTGATGCACTCCGACGTTTTCGCCCTGGCCAGCAGTTCGGTCAGGTGGTCATGGATCTGCGGGACCAGCGCGGTTCCCCCAAATACCACCACATCCGAGGCAAAGAACTGCTCGTCGAGCATCCCGGAGGTGAACTCCCAGGCTGCGCCTATGGAGTTGATAAAGATGCGCTCGCCGTGGCCATGATCATACTCCGCATCGGAGAGCACTACCGTGGAAGGGGTATCACTTTGGGTGACCCTGTAGTTACCGGTATGAAGCGGGGTCTTTCCCAGCAGCGAGCTGATAAACTTTCCATCTTCATCATCTCCCATCATTCCGTAAATATGGTATTCGGTGGTTTCAGGATCCGATATCTGGGAAGCATGAATCATGGAGACCAGGGAGGGGCCGCCGATATTGATCTTTACCGGTTTCCCGGAGGGGAGCAACTCATCCAGGATCTGGTGGAACTCTTTCGATCCGTACTCTTCAAACTCCTCCCTGAATATCAGCTGACCCGGCGTGAGCCCGCCGTCTCCCCGTTGCTTCGACAGATAGGCCTTGAATTCATCTCCGCTGAATGAAACATTGTAAAGGCGGTCCACCAGGCAGCAGCCCACTCCCGATATTTTCAGTTTATCAGCCATGATTAATGTAGTTTTTGTAGTCCGATGCCAGCAGGTGAAGTGGGGCTTCGTCCTCTTCGATCTCCGGGAATCTTCCCACCGATTCATGAAACCGGTTGTCAGTGCTGTCGTCGTTCACGGCGCTTACCTCTCCAACCAGTACCTTGCCTTTACCCTCTTCGCCGTAGAAACTGTGGTAGATCCCCGGCTCCAGACAGATGCTCTCTCCCGGCTTTAGGATTACACTGTTACCGGCAGAGAAGGCGCGGGTGATACCGTCAATCTTCAGTTTAAAATCCTCCTGTGAAAAATCCTCCTCGCTGTCCGATTGGTAGAGATCAATGACCAGATTGCCTCCGCCGCGGTTTATGATATCTTCCATCTTGTTCCAATGGAAGTGCATGGGGGTCTCCTGTTTCTCCTCCACAATCATGATCTTCTCAGCATAGATCTTCTTATCCTGTACCGGATTTCCGTTTCTCAGTGTAAAGAGGATCAAACCCTTTGAGTGGAAATCTCCACCTCCGAAATCGGTCAGGTCCCATCCGTGCATATTCTCCACAATCTCACTGCAACTCACATATTTTCCTTTCCATTCTTCCGGTTTCCAGTAGGCCCAGGGGGGGAGCTTAAAATTCATTTCATTGAAAAATGCAATAGAACTTCTGATTAGCTGGTTGATCTCACTTCGTTTCATTGATCGTAAAAAATCTATTTCCGTATTTTTTTAAATTCAATGAATATAAAGATGAATGAATAGATCAGGAAACCGGCTCCACACCACAGCAAAAGGGTGCTGTATTCGGTATAGATATCATTGTATTCTGTAAGCTCTTGTGCTTTTAATTTCAGCAGTATGCCATTGGTGAGCAGAAAAGTAGTGCTTATCAATGCCAGGACCTGCATTGATCTAAAGGAGACGCTCCCCTTTATCCTGTTTTTCAACCTGGTTCGGACAATCGCCAACAGGAGCAGCCAGAGGCCCCATGACAGAAGTTGTAACACGTTTAGTGTCCGAACATAACTTACAGAAGTGTACAGAGGACTCAGAAGGACCCGGGACCGGTCAAAGACATTCCGGTCATGGTAAAGCAATACCCTGATCCGCGTCATATCTTTCTGTCGCAACACTTGCATGATAGATTCCCTTTTTTGTCCGGGTTCCATGTGATGCCAGCCCGGGATTTCCAGGGCATTCCATACAAAACAGCTGCTACCATAGCCGTGATAATCGGCAGCCCCATTCATGATTAAGCCCCTGGAGGTGCATGCTTCAGTGATATTCTTGAATATCCGACGCTCATAAGACAATCCGGTGGCCTGGTTTGCAATCTCAAAACCATCTACCCCCATGTCCAGGAA
>JAYEOJ010000504.1:0-2261 GCA_034722835.1 Bacteroidota bacterium
GAAGGCCGGTATATAGGAGCCGGGGCAGGTGCAGTTTATAAAACACCCATAGGTCCCGTCTCCATATTTTTAGGTTCCAGGACCGATGCCTGGAACCCCATTTGGTATCTCAATATTGGCTATACCTTCTGATCTCTAGCCCTTGTGATTGTATAGATGTACATCCTGTTGCGGAAATGGGATAGAAATACCCGCTGCATCGTACTGTTTCTTCACATTCTCGGTAATATCAAAAAACAGGGACCAGTAGTCTTCCGATTTCACCCAGGTACGAAGCTTCAGGTTCACAGAGCTGTCCGCCAGGGCCTCAACCATAACTTCTGGTGGATTTTCGTCTTTCAGAACACGATCATCCTTCTCAGCCATTTTTAGCAGGATTTTTTTAGCCGCATCAATGTCATCACTATATCCGATTCCGAATGAAAAGTCGATCCGGCGGGTAGGCATGGCAGAGAAATTGGTAATGGATCCTGTGGCCAGGGGAGAATTGGGGATAATCACTTTCCGGTTATCCGGGGTTGACAGCACTGTGGTGAAAATTTGTATCTCTTTAACTGTGCCCATAAAGCCCTGTGCTTCGATGAAATGCCCCACTTCATAGGGTTTGAAAAGCAGGATCATGACCCCGCCGGCAAAGTTTTGCAGGGTGCCCTGAAGGGCCAGACCCACGGCCAGTCCGGCTGCACCTAGCACGGCAATAAAGGAGGTCATCTGGATCCCCACCATCTGCATGATACTAATTACCAGCATCAACTTCAACATGATGTTGGTCAGGGAACGAAGGAAAGGAATCAGGGATTCGTTAACCTTGCTCTTCTTCATCACGCGTACCAGCGCTTTGGTGATCCATTTGATCACAAGCAGACCAACAACAAGGACCACAATGGCCATGATGAACTCCATTCCGTATTCGGTGACCTTGTCATACACATTCTCAAGACTGACCTTGAATTTTTCCATAATAATTCTATTTAAGGTTTAAGTTTAGTTTGTAAACCAGATTAAAGCTGAATTGTTGATAAAAGTTAGGGTTTTTTAATCATTCCCTAATAGGAAAAACCGAGTTTTTGCAATCCCGTTGCTATTTCAGGAGCGGACATAAACAGTTCCCATAGCATTCCAGTCCGGTAGTTTTCAATCATCACCACAATGGGCCCCTGGTCAATGGCCAGGTAGGAATCGGCCCACCAGTTCTCAGACTGGTTAAAAGAATCGTAGAATCCGTATTCCCCCCAGAGTTTGTCTCCGAGCTCATAGTAAAAGTGCCTGATGGCTTTGAGAGAGTGCTCCGGAGTATAGGGAATGGAGGAAATAGCCGCAGTGGGGGTGATCACGCCCAGATCGTTGGTAGGGGAATGAGCACTGTAGAATTGATGATTGTCACTGGCTGTCAGCCCCCAGCAATCGGCGCTATACCCTTTATAGTTAAGCGGATTCTCAATGCAATACTGCCTGTTGATCAGGGAGTGGTTCACATTTTGTTCCCAGTAGTTGGCATAGAGGTCCTCCAGATTTCTGGGATCCAGGCCCAGGAAAGAGTAGTGCGAAAAGAAGAGTGGACCTCCCAGCTCCCCCCCAAGAGGCAACTTAATTCCATAAAACTCGGAGCCATTTATAATCTCCCCCTCCCGGGCGTAGCCCTTATGGTAAACCAATGAGTCGATGGAGTGTGTCGGGGACGAAGCTGCCAGCACATAGGTAATAAGCGTTTCATTGTGCCCCCGGATGGCATGATTCATTTCCCATTCGAACTCGGGCGACCAGTGCCAGTAGAGGACCTCCTCTCCTTCCTGGGTGAACCAGTCCCACTCCACGCTTTGCCAGAGTGCATCGATACGGTCCTTTAATTCCTTTTCTTTGGAATCCGAAGCCCAGAGATACTCCCGCATGGTGATCAGTCCCTGAACCAAAAAAGCAGTTTCGACCAGGTCGGCGCCATTGTCCTTGGCACTGAAAGGAATCACCTCTCCGGTGGATCCGCTGAGCCAGTGGGGCCAGACCCCATGATACCGGTCACAGGATTCCAGGAAGTCCAGTATCTTTTCCAAGTGGGCTGTAGCCTCCTGGCGGGTAATAAATCCTCGCTCCACCCCTACTACCAGAGCCATAATACCAAAGCCGGTTCCTCCAGAGGTGACCGTATCCAGGGTACTGTTTCGCTCTCGGGACATTCCCGATTCCGGATGAGCAAAATCGTAGAAGTATTTAAAGGTCTGATGTTGCACCAGGTCAAGCAGTTTATCATCTGTTAACCGGAGCTC
>JAYEOJ010000505.1:0-2258 GCA_034722835.1 Bacteroidota bacterium
TGCTCTTTACCCGGCAGTCAACCGGAATTAAACTTAAACTTCTACATGCTCTTTTTGCAGGAAGGCACTGCCTTGTAAATCCGGAAATGATTGAAGGTAGTGGCCTGGAGAGCTTATGCACGGTTTCAAAATCGGGTCGTGAACTGGAATTGCAGATCCATGATCTCATGCTGGAGCCCTTTGATGAATCACAGATCAGAAGACGTAGAAAGGCCCTGCAGGAGTTTTCCAACAGGGCCAGTGCAGAAAAAATACTCAGGATGCTGGTCTAATCCTTATCCGGCTCCCGGCTTTCGGGTCTGTCCGGGCGGTCCAGAATGGAGAAAATAAGTACTATCACAGCTGCTGCAGCCAGAATCACCATCAACGATTTAAACATATTTGCGATTAAATCTTCAATGTCGACTATATTCCATATGCCCAGTATAGCTACGATTGAAAAAAGCAGTACCAGTACTGATAATGTATACGCAATAATCCTTTTTACCTTCATGGTTCGGAAATTTAGTTTACAGATCCAAATTACTGAATTATTATTCTTGTATCAAGAACCGGGCCAGCGTATAAAGATTTTCAAAGCTGGATACTTCGCCTTCTTTCTGAAGAATCCAGCTAAATCCCTTCGGCGATGGCTCAATTTTAAGCTTTATGGCAGCTCCGCTGTCAATGCCATATCCCAACCTCTCAAGTGTTTTACGGGTCCATATCATTGGCTCTTCATGTTCCGCTTTCCCTTCCAGGGAAATAACGCCCCTCTGAATTCCTGAGAAAAGGAACCTTCCTGTCCGATCATCATACCCGATCCCTGAGGCGGAGAACAGTTTATTGAACAGACCCGACAGTCCCAGATCCTCCGGAGAACCCTCCAGAATTCTACCCTCGTGGATCACCCACAATTTGTCGGCACACTGGAGGGCTGTTTCAAGATCATGGGTGGAATAGACAATGGACCTGCCACCATCCCGGAAGCGACTCAGAAGACGAATAAGTTCATAAGTATTGGGAATATCAAGAAATGCGGTGGGTTCGTCCAGAACCATTAAAGGTGTATCCTGGACAAATGCACGGGCAATCATAGCCCGTTGCCGTTCTCCGTCACTGAGGCATTCCAGTTTCCGTCCTTCAAAAGGAGTCATTTGCACCTCAGTGAGCGCCTGCCTGACCAACTCCCGGTCTTCTTTGCCCATGCGACCCATCCAGTCCGTATAGGGCATTCTTCCCAGGCTCACCAATTCACCTACGGTTAACGAGGGTAGCTGGGAAAGCTGGGATGAGACAAAACTGACCCTGTGTGCCCGCTGGGGAAGGGTATAATCACCCAAAGGCAAGCCATCGAGCAGACAGATGCCATCCAGGGGAATAAGCAATCCGATCATGGATTTCAAAAGGGTGCTTTTTCCTGTGCCGTTCCTTCCGATCAGTGCTACCATCTCACCACGGTTCACAGTCAGATTAAGATGCTCTAACAGGGTGTTATCCTTTTGATACCCAATGGCAAAACGATCCAGTGAAATAATATGATCTGCCTTTGTCTCCGACATCAGAATGATTGTGCTTTCCGGTTCATAACAACCAGCCAGATCACCACCGGGATTCCGATCAGGGAGGTGACCGCATTGATGGGCAAAATCTGCTCAGTGCCCGGCAAACGGGATACAATATCGCTAAATACCATCACTACCATTCCCGTGAGCATGCTGGCAGGGATCAATACCCTGTGGTCAGAACGGTTCAACAGAAATCTTGCCATATGAGGTACTGCTATCCCAATAAAACCAATGGGACCGCAAAAAGCCGTAATGGTTCCTGCAAGAATACTTGTGGTGGTAAAAATAATCAGGCGGGTACGTTGGATGCGAACCCCCATGGTACGTGCATACTCTTCACCCAGCATCAGACCGTTAAGGACCTTTGAATAAGCGAGGGTAAGTAGCAATAGTGGAAGAATGGCCCATGCCATGATGGTGAGCTGGGCACCGGTTACATTGCCCAGGCTGCCCATACTCCATATCACGAATGACTTCAGAGCTGATGCCTGGCTGAAGTATTGCATGATGCTGATGATGGCAGCCAGTCCGCTGGAAAACATAATTCCAAGGATCAGAATGGTCATGACATCTTTTATCCTGTAGGATACAAATAATAAAAGCAACATAACAGTTCCTGCGCCGATCCATGCAGCAATGGCCAGGCTCCAGGTAGCAACGATACCTGTGGCCCCCGCACCCAGGACCACCAGTGCTGCCCCAAAACTTGCT
>JAYEOJ010000506.1:0-2253 GCA_034722835.1 Bacteroidota bacterium
TCCCGGGTGCCTGTCCGGATTCAGTTCAGATGGCAGGTCCACCAGATCCATTATCCGGTGCATGCTTTCCTGTGCTGCTACCGGACCAGTTGCCAGAAATACCAGCGGG
Source organism: Bacteroidota bacterium (assembly GCA_034722835.1). Taxonomy (GTDB): domain Bacteria; phylum Bacteroidota; class Bacteroidia; order Bacteroidales. Next base: position 110 of record JAYEOJ010000506.1, read on the forward strand.
AATATCAGAGCCTTCAGGTTCATGCTTACTCTCTTTCAGGTAGTTTACCGCAATTTCCACCGCCGCCGAAGCGGAAGGGGATCTTCACACCCAGGTCCACGCTCCATCCGCTTCCTCTGTACATGATGGTCGAGACCGCCGGGTTTTCAGGAAGGGAGTTTGTTACTTCGATTTGTCCCACATCCAGATAGCCCTGCATGTAATTCAGGTAGAGGGTTGCAATCAAAGGGAAGTCCATGGGAAGCTTATACTCAACACCCGTTCCCAGCCGGAGCACCGGAGCAAAGTTGTGAATTCCGGATGCGCTGTAGGAGGTAGTTGCACTCACCTCTCCCGATGAAGCAGGTGGTGTGTATGAGAAACTCTCACTTCCCTCATTATAAATCCCGGAGGAGAAGGTGGTCAGCAGGGATGCTCCGCCATAGATGACCGCATGGATTTTTCCCTTGTAGACATCATAGAAGTACCTGAACCGAAGGGGAATCTCCAGGTAGAGTGGCGCCCCCATGCTGGTCACAAAATCCACTTCATGATCGTACATCAGTGCATAATGGGTAGCGGATCGCTGGTAGTTGACGCCAATATCCACACCCAGTTCATTGGTGAGCATATATCCGGCATACAAACCGGCATGCATATTGGAATAGCGAAACAGGCCACGTCCTTCCATGGGTCTTGGTCCCACAGCCGGGTTATTGCTTGAAAAGGACCTCCAGAGTGCACCAATCTCCCCTCCAAGATAAACCTGTCCCCTTCGCTCGAGAGCTTTTCCGTCGTACACCGAATTTTCTATCCGTTTGCGAACCCTGTAGGATTTCTGCTGCCAGATGTTGCTGACCGGGATATTGAGTGCCAGGGTGGTAATCAGGGAGTTCCCTTTTGAGGTGTAAGCGGTGGAGGAGGGGGTGGCTCCCCCATCTCTGTAATCAAGTGAATAGCGTGTGGAGGGATTTCCCAGAAGCCCGGTCATATAGGAGAGATTCAAAGAGCTCTGCCAGGAATTGGAGAACCTGAGGCTTACACCCAATCCAATTTCAAGCAGATGTGAAATAGCCTGGTCGGTCTGCTGCTGGATATCGTAAGAGAGAGTTGTTCCGTCGGGTGCTGAGAGAATGCTGCTGGCTTCATAGGGTGTATCGCTCTGGGAGTCCCGGTTATAGACATATCCGATTCTGGGGGTGAAATATACCGGGTAGTCGCCGGGTTTCACCGTGTACTCGGCCCTGACCGGAATCAGGAATGAGCTGGAGGCAAACCAGCTACCCTGGTTGGGACGCTCGTCGGTCATGTTGATCCCATCGCTGCGGGGGATGTAAAGCACCCCGGTGCTGATTGTGAGATTGGAAATGATCTCCTGTCCCACGGTGATTCCCGACATGAAGCTTCTTACATTGGCCGCCTGGAAGTATCCACCCGGATCACTCACCTTTAACATGCTCCACTGAGGACCGGCCTCCACGGTGAGCCAGGTTTTTAATTGCGCATGGGCATGGATACAAAGCAGGCTGAAGAGTACTGTCAGGGCAGCTGTTCTGATACGTTTCATTTAAAAGAGTTATTTGATACTCTTAAAACGGAGCAGATCTGAGATCATTGTATTCCGGAAACCAAGATAAAGAAAAACGGCTAGAAGGTCATGGTGAAAATGGTCTCTTCATTGGGTGTCGACTTGGCTGTGATGGTTCCGCCATGCAGCCTCAGGATCTGCCTGGAGAGGCTGAGCCCGATCCCCGATCCGTTTTGCTTGGTGGTAAAAAAGGGAATGAAAATCTTATCAATAACCTCGTCGAGGATTCCCTGGCCATTATCGATCACCTGAATGCAGGGCCGGCCCCGTTTGTTGTAGAAGCCACTGATCTGGATCTTCGCTCCAAGGCGCCCTTTCAGAGCCTGGACGGAATTTTTTATCAGGTTGATCAGTACCTGCTCAATCATCTGTTCATCGATCTGTACCTCGATGGTATCTGGCTCCACGCTGGTTTCCATCAGGATGTTCTTTCTTGCCACATCCTTCTTCATGAGGGTATGCACATGGCCGATTAATTCATCCATGTTTACCACTGAGAAATTGGGCTCCGGAATCTTGGTCAGGCTCCGGTAGGTTTCTACAAAATTCATCAGCCCGGTGCTTCGTTTATTAATGG
>JAYEOJ010000507.1:0-9318 GCA_034722835.1 Bacteroidota bacterium
GGCCCTGATCATCTCTTAATGGCCCTGATCATCTCTCTTTTTCCTGGTGGCCCCTCAACTTTTTGTACATCGAAACCACAGGAGGCCAATGTTCTGCGAACAACTCCTTTTGAAGAATACGTAACCAGGACGCCCCCCGGTTCAGTTAAACGGGCAATGGTTCCAATCACATCCTCTTTCCAGAGCCCGGGTTGTTTATCAGGCGAAAAGGCATCGAAGTAGATGAGGTTAATATGTGAAGGCGGATTCATTGACCTGAAATCTGCCTCTTCCTTGTACAATGTGAACCGCTCCGAAATTTGAACGGCTTCACCCCACGGGCATCTGTGCATGCGATAAAGAGTACCTGATGGACTTTGCTCAACAAACTTTTCGAAGTTTAACAGGCTGTATTCAGATTCTTTCAAGGGGTATTTTTCAACAGCGTGGTAGTAAACATCCAGTTCCAGTGGAATTGATTCTGCCAGAGTCAGCAGAGCGTTCAGGCCGGTACCGAATCCCAGTTCCATGATTCGCACTGAAGGCTGATTCAATGTATGGAGACCCTGCCTGATAAAGACATGCATTGATTCCTGGAGGGCACCGTGGGTAGAATGATAAGGCTCATCCAATCCATGGACAAATATGGTGTGGGAGCCATCCTCCGTCATCTTCAAGCTTCTCTCCATCCGGCTAAATTACTGAATCTTGATAAATACTGCCATGAGCCATTTTTATTCCTGTTATACTTGTAATGGATGAGGGCACGATTCCACATAGAGAAAAGAAAGGATGCCGCCGGTAATTTGCTTTCTGCTGAACGTCCGGTATTTATGAGTGTCACATTTGAGGGGCATCGGATCATGGTTGGAACCGGGATCAAGGTTAATATGAATGGATGGGATAACAGTCTTCAAAGGATTCAGGCAACCTACCCGGGATCTCAGAGTCTCAATAACTGGCTGGAGACCATGCAGGAGATTGCTGATAAAACAATGGAGGCTTTGACACATTCGGATTCAGAGGTGAATCCCGAGAATTTCCGTAATCTATTTCAGCAATTAAAGCCAAAGTATTCATCGGGTTTTTTCGATCTCTTCTTTCAATTTATGGAGAGCAATGGTTCCAGCTGGAGCAACACGACCTATAGCAAGGTCAGGGCCCTCTACAACCTTTTGAGGGAATTTGAAGATAAATCCGAAACTACCATCTCCTTTCATACCCTGGATGCACAGTTCCTGGAACGCTTTGTCAGCTATTGCAGGGAGAAAGGATATCAGTACTCCACTACCTATAAAACGGTAAATAATCTGGTCTGGTTCCTGAACTGGGCTACCGACAAGGGGTATAATGTATACCGGGAATACCGCCAGTTCTACAAACTGATGGAGACTCCAAAGGAAAAGTCGCAGTTTACCCTGTCTCTGCACTGGGATGAACTTTTGCGACTGAAGGGGTACACTACGGATAACCGGAGGATGGAGCGGGTGAAGGACCTCTTTTGTTTTATGTGTTTTACTGGTATACGTTTTTCGGAACTGCAGAGATTGAAGAAGGAGGATCTGAAAGAAAGCCAGGTTCATGTAAAGCGGCCACGGGGAGGAGTGAGAATCATACCCATGAACAAATATGCAATGCAGGTGCACCAGAAATACCAGAATAAATACTACCTGAATAATACAGCCTTCCCGTCTTTGAGCCTGATTACCATGAATAAGTACCTCAGGATCATTGGAAGAGATCTGGGATTTAACCGGATGATTTATTCTTCCAAATTGGGGGAAGATGGACTGCCCCTTTACAAACTACTCACAACCGGAACTGCGGTGAATACCTTTATCAGAAATGCAGTTGAGCTGGAGGTCCCGGTCGAAATCATCTCCAGGTTCACCGGGGTTCAGAATGATAGTCGGGTCCGCCGTATTAAATCTGATCTTGCAGTGGAAGAAATGAAGAAGTTTGACCACAGCTAATTCCAGCCTGTCAAATGAACTTTTCAGAATAATCGTTTTTCAGCACAATTCCTTTACTCGAATTGATATTTGTTCTAACTTGTTGCTAATTATCATTCTACAGTAAGCTGCAAGTTATCCTACTTCCACTGGATTAGATGATATTCTATCCAGGTCTTATTCAGCTAAATCGGAAATTTAAAAAAGCTCTTATGAGAGAAAAATCTACTTTGTTAGTAATTCTAATCTTTTACATGGCTTCTTCCCTTGCTCAGGAGGCTGTTATTCCGGCGGGGGGAGATGGGTCCGGCAGTGGAGGTTCAGTGGCCTGCTCTATTGGACAGATTCTCTACACTACCAGCACTGGCTCATCAGGGGAAATGGTTCATGGTGTGCAACAACCTTACGAGATTTCAATTGTCAACAGCCTGGAAGAGTTTGAGGAGATTGGATTAAGCCTTTCAACCTTTCCCAATCCTGTCACTGATATATTTATTCTCAAGGTTGAAAGTCTAATATGGACAGACTTAAACTATCAGATGTACAACAGTGAAGGCAGGATTTTCAGGTCTGATAAACTATTGAATTCTGAAACCAACATTGATATGAGTCATCTTGCTCCCGGACTGTACTTCTTACAGGTCAATAAGGAAAAGGATGCTGTAAAAACATTTAAAATAATTAAAAAATAAGGATATGAAGAGAATCTTTACACTATTGGCTTTGGTGGCTTTTGCCTTGCCACTATTGGCACAAAGCCCGGATCTGATGACCTGCCAGGCAGTTTTACGAGATGCCGAAAATCACTTGATTACTGATCAGGCAGTTGCTGTCCAGATCAGCATCCTGCAGGGTGCTCCCAATGGTACCTCTGTATTTACTGAAGTCCACTCTATAAATACCAATGAAAATGGCCTGATCAGCCTTGAGATTGGCGATGGAGTAGGAGATGACTTATCTACAGTCGATTGGTCTGCCGGACCTTATTATCTTAAGACAGAAACTGACCCTGCCGGCGGATCCAATTATACCATTACCTCTACCACCCAGCTGCTTAGTGTACCCTATGCAAAATATGCCGATGAGGCAGGCAATGCTTTTAGTGGGGCCTATGGTGATTTGTCCGGAGCACCGACGAATGTAAGTGCTTTTACCAATGATGCAGGTTACCTGACTTCCGGGTTGTGGTCACTGAACGGGTCAAATGTATATTATAATGGAGGGAATGTTGGAATTGGAACTCAAACTCCTGATGCCACACTGGATGTGATTGGCGACACGAAATTTGGTTCTAATGGTGTTGCATTTAATGAGTTGAGGGAAATCACCGGGACAACAACAGCTACATATTTTGTGACGTTAACCTTGCCTACAGGATATACTGAGACAAACACCCGGGTTTTGTCCGTAGAAATTAATTATAACGGTTCCGGATGGGTTGGTCTGGGTTTGCAAATAGATGGTTCTCCCTCACCCGGTTTTGGGGTGTCTTATTTTCTAGATGAACCATTGATGTATATTTATTATCCTAATCAAGGGGAATTTCATTCACAGGCTTTTAGAGCACTTATCATGCAAATCGCACCATAATTAATCAGGACTCTGGTTTAACCTGACCGGGAAGGTACTCTTCAAATATCTTACCCATGGATTTAAAGATATTGAAGGGGCCTTTGCCGTGCAGGTTTTCTACCTGTTTGATTAGTTGAGCAATATTTTCCCTTTGGGTTCGGTCCTCGTGTGGACAACTCTTTTCTACTTTTACCAGGTCATTTAATCTGGCGTAATCTTCCAGCATTCGTTCATCCAGATCCATCATGGGACGGATTAGCTGAATCCGTCCTTCAAACATTTTCAGGGAGTAGGGCAGGGAGCTGATGGAACCATGATAAATCATGTTCATTAGGAGGGTTTCAATGGCATCATTCCGGTGATGTCCCAATGACAGTTTGTTGCAATTCAGTTCTTTTGTAAGAGAGAACAGCTCTTTTCGACGATGCCACGAACAAATGAAGCAGGCTGTTTGTGAGGGATCTTTCAGCAGGTCGGGTTCGATGGTTCGGTAGTGGAGAGGAATCCCCAGGTTCTCGCAAAACGAGTTTAATCGATCCCTGTCAATCTCATAACCAATACCGGTGGCTTCAACGTGTGCAGCCGAAAGTCTGAAGTCAAACGGGACCGCATTTTTGCGTTCCGCCAATGCCTCGAGAAGAATCATGGAATCTTTTCCACCCGACAGCCCCACCAGCAAATGATCGCCTTCGACAATCAGTGAATGATCCCGCATGGTCGTACCCATTTTACGACAGATCTTCTTAAAGAGTTTTTCAGATTGTAGCATCCGGTGTTTTACTCATCAGACCTGGATTTTACAGAAAATAGAGCTGTCCGAAATAACGAGGTGAATGAAAATCAGGAGTGGACGTAAGTACAGGTTTCCATGAGAGGAAATGGGGATGCTTCAGCTTATCGCCACATTTATAGAAGTTTGCACGTGCATCTACTCCAGAGAGATTTTTTATTTTCGAAAAGTGGAACACTCTGGCTGGTATAATAAGCCGCATACTCCAAAAAGCTCTCCCCTCCTTGTTTTCTATGGGCTTGCGTTCCATTGAGGGAGTGGTTTCGATCGATATAAGCAGACTGTCCGCCAGGTGGAATCGTTTATTGCGATTTATACCAAAGGCTCCCAGAACAGTACCGATGGCATTGATTTCGAAATTGTAATAACCATCTTCTCCACCAAAAGCCAGGAAAAACTCCACACAACTATCCTCCCAGACCGGTGAATTAAACTCCGTATTGACAGCCCGGATCTCGGGTTCTTCTACCTGGTAATAGAGGTAAATAGACGTCCCGTCGTGCCTGATAGAGAATTTAGCATGAACATCGGGAGCTTCCACCCAGTTCTGACTCGAAATGAAGTGTTCCGCCTTTGAAGGAAGCTGATCTGTACCGGTGATTTTCTCGACTACCATTGGAGAATTATGAAAGATTCTTAATGATCCGTTTCATATCTTCCATCTGCGCTTCACCATCCTGGGTCAGCTTCAATTGAGCCCTGGTTCTCACCAGGTTGTGCTCCGGATCTTTCACCTTGTAATATATGTCTCCATCCAGGTAATCGATCAGGAACCGTACAGCCTGCATGTACGGGAAAAGCAGCCCACCATATACCAGAGCATCCTTTTCGGTATTTGAGAGGATATCCCTGGTTGAGTCCAGGAAGCCATTAGCGAAAGCTTCATATAGTTCCAGATTCATGCTGACCCTGTCTAGGTTGGCATCATCCTCTTCCCCGGTGTTGGTCAGGGTCCGGATGCCATCACCGAAATCAGATGTAACATATCCGGGTTGAATGGTATCCAGGTCGATAACACACAGACCTTTCTTGTTTGTATCAAACAATACATTGCTGATCTTGGTGTCATTATGCGTAACCCGAAGCGGAATCGCCCTTTTTTCCCCAAGTTCATGTATGGTAAGCATCATCCTGGATCGGGATTCCACATATTCGATCTCCTTTTTCACCTCTTTCAGTCGGCCTGCCACATCCTTACGAATGCTTTCCTCCAGCTGAGTAAGCCTGTATTTCATATTGTGAAAATCAGGAATGACAGTACCTACTTCCCCTGCATTGAGATCGTTCAGCATCGCTGTGAACGCGCCAAAAGTCTTCGCGCCTTCATAGGCGATGCCCGGATCTGTGGTGCTTTCGAAAACCAGGTGGTCCTCAATAAAACGGAGTACCCTCCAAAAATTTCCATCCGGATCCTTAAAATAGGACCTGCCATCGGTGGCCGGGATGATCGTCAGGCTGCGCCGGTCTACCTCATCAGGGTAATCAGTTCTGGTCTTGGCTTTAACATGGTCCGTGACCAGCACCATGTTTTGCATAAGAAGGGGCACATCCTTAAACACAAAATGATTGACTCTTTGTAGCAGGTAATCCGGATGTCCCGGGCTGGTGTTTACCAGGCGGTAGCTGTCATTGATGTGACCCCCGGCATGGTCTTTCACTTTGTTTATGATTCCTTCTGTGGCAAATTGGGCAGCAATTGCTTCTACAGTCATTTTCTTAATCCATTTGTGAGATACAGAGTGCCGCGGCACCATAAAGACCGGCATTATCCAACTGGGCCGGTACCAGGTCCACCTTGCTGCTAATCATAGGTACGAGATAGATTTCTTCCATTCTATCACGAATCGGTTTCTCTATCAGGTCCCAGGATTTCGATACCGAACCTCCGATCACTATGGCTTCAGGTGATAGGACATATAAGGCAGTGACAAGAAACTCACCGATATTATGTCCCAGCTCTTCAAACACCGCCAGGGCATCCTTGTCACCAGCTTTGGCTTTCTTGTACAATTCAGCACCGGTACTCTGGTACTTGTTTTTGAAAAGTGCAGCGCTGCAAATGTCTTCCACCATGCCTCCATGGAAGGGAATACATCCCAGCTCACCGGCTCCTCCCATCAGCCCGGTATGGATCTTCCGGTCGATGATAATTCCTCCACCCAATCCGGTCCCCAGAGTTACACCAACCAGGGTATTGTACTTCTTTCCTGCACCGTAATAGGTTTCCCCAAGAGCAAAACAATTGGCATCGTTACTCTGAAACGCAGGAAGATTGAATCGCTTCTCCACGGCAGGCTTAATGCGAAATCCGTTAAAGGAAGGGATGTTATTGATCTGGAGGATCTCTCCGGTTTCGGAGTTCATAAAACCGGGCATCCCGATACCGATGCCCACCACCTCATCGGTCATGACCTTTTCAATGGCCACGTACAGGGATTCCATAATTTGTTCAGCAGGACGATCGGCACCGGTGGGCACTTCTGTCTTTTCAAGCATCTCGTTGTCCGAAAACCTGGCAGCCACTATAGATGTGCCGCCAATATCGACACCTATATATAATTTGCTCATTATTTTGTTCTGATTTTATGTCCTGAGATAGCAAAATAGAGAATAAACACATAACATGGTACCATGACCCAGTAGGCGGTCTGGTAGTTGGCAACCACCGCCTGTTCCGTTGTTTTAACGGCATCTACAATCACACCGAAAATAAGTGGTACCACTGCCCCACCCACGATGGCGGTTACCAGCAGGGAAGCACCCACCTTGGTGAATTTTCCCAGGTCTTTCATGGCCAGGGGCCAGATAGCGGGCCACATCAGTGAATTGGCGAAACTGGCAAACAACAGGGCATAGAAGGCGTAATTTGCCGGCAGGTAGATTAGCAGGAGGGTGGCGATAACACCCAGAATAGCAAAGGAGATCAGTGCTTTCTGCTGCGAAACGAACCGTGGTATTGCAATCACACCGAAAATATATCCGGCAACCAGACCAATAGTCACAAACTTGGAATAGCCTTGCAGGTTGGGGACATCTCCAAAGGTTGCCCTGGCAAAATCAATAATGGAAGCCATGGGCAGGGTTTCGATACCAACGTAAACGAAAAGTGCAAATACGCCAAGTAAGAGATGGGGGAACTGAAAAATGCTGGTCTTGTTGGCGGCATAGGATGATTCGGCAGTTTCTTCTTCATCTTCCCCTTCAGCTTTCACTTCGGGAAGGGGAGCAAAGTAGACAAAGATTCCCAGGATTACCAAAATACCTGTAACTATATAGAAGGGCATGATGATGTCAGAAACCTCTACATTGGAAAGATCAATAAATATTCCCAGGAACAAGGGAGCCATCCACCAGGCCAGTTTGTTCATGATGCCCATCAGGCTCATTCGAACAGCGGCAGTTTCCAGAGGTCCAATGATAGTAATGTAAGGGTTAACTGCCCCCTGCAAAAGTGTGTTCCCCATACCACCAACAAAAAGTGCTACCAGGAAAAGCGGGAAGCTAACCGATTTGGAGGATGGAACAAAGAGCAGCATACCCAGCGCCATAACAAAGAAAGCAATCATCATTGCCTTTCTGTAGCCAATTTTCTTGATGACCCATCCGGTTGGACGGCCAAAGATCAGGAATGCAGAGAAAATAGCCGCAGTGACCAGGTAGGATTGGCCAGTTGAAAGATTAAATGCTGATCGAAGTGCCGGGGTCAGAAATCCGCTGATTCCCACTCCAAAACCGATCATAAAAAATACAACACCGACAATCATTAGTGGACCTACCGGTCCAACTTTGATTTTGCTTGAGTTACTCATTACAGGATATTTTGAAGTTAGTTAGTAGTACACGTGAAGGCATAAAATTAATCTTTTATTAAATATCTCAAATTATTTATCGGTATATCGACTATTGGAAAGCTAATATTGGATAAGTACATTTACCATCTCTAATAATAGATTAATAATAGATACATATGCATACCACACTTTTGATCCTTGCAGCTGGAATGGGTAGCCGGTATGGAGGTATGAAACAAGTTGACGCTTTCGGACCATCAGGCGAAACCATAACAGATTACTCCATTCATGATGCCGTTCGTGCCGGATTTGAACGCTTTGTTTTTGTGATCTCTCCTCAGATGGAGGAGGATTTTAAAACAAATTATATCAAGAAGTTTCCATCACACCTTCGGGTAGAGTATGTGATTCAGTCGCTTGATAAGCTTCCAGCGGGATTTACAGTGCCTGAGAATCGTGAGAAACCCTGGGGGACGGCCCATGCTGTTCTAATGGCAAAAGACGTCATCCATGAACCTTTTGCAGTCATCAATGCAGATGATTATTACGGCAGGAAGTCATACAAAATCATGAATCATTTTCTCACACTTACTTCCGAAGAGGACCAGGGCAATTACTGCATGGTTGGTTTTGAACTTCGGAATACAATTTCGGAACATGGTTCAGTGGCCAGAGGAGTCTGCCAGGTAAATGAAAAGGGTTACCTGACCGGCATGGTGGAGCGTATCAAGATTTTCATCAAGGATGGCGGGATTATTTACGAAGAGGAAGATGGATCCCTCCACCCGCTCGATCAAAAAACCACAGTCTCCATGAACCTTTTTGGTTTCACACCTGATTTCTTTTCCCATGCTGAAGAAGAGTTTAAGGGATTCCTGAAGAAGAATGCAGACAAGCCCAAAGCAGAATTCTTCATTCCTCTTGTTGTCAATAACCTGATCGCTGCCCGCAAATCCAAGATGTCCGTGCTGCAAACTCCGGATTCATGGTTCGGAGTCACTTATCAGGAAGATAAACCCATCGTGCTGAAGGCCATCCGAAAACTGGTGGATGACGGGTGCTATCCCGAATCTCTGTGGGGATAAGCTCCAATCCATAAGCATCATTCATTAACCACTAAAATATTCACCCCTAAAACCACTCCTTCCATGTTTCGATTAGCAATTATTTTCTTGATCTGTTTTATGGCAGTTAGCCCATCTTTTGCACAAGATCTTCCTGAATGGCAAGATCC
>JAYEOJ010000508.1:0-9310 GCA_034722835.1 Bacteroidota bacterium
ATTCCAGTTCGACGATCTTTTCTTCCATCCTGACCCGGGTCATGCCCTGCTGGATGAAAATATCAAATTGGTAATCAAGCTCTTTCTCCTGGTTCAGGCAAACCGTGGACAGGATCACAAGCCTTCTGCCCTCCTTCTGCTTTAAAATATAATCGACCACATCGGTCACCGAATGTCTTTTAACCACCTTTCCGGAAACAGGAGAATAGGTTATACCGGTCCTGGCATAAAGCAGTTTGATGTAATCATATATTTCCGTGGAAGTTCCCACCGTGGATCTGGGATTTCGTGAATTTACACGCTGCTCCAGAGCCACTGCCGGTGGAATACCATGTATCAGATCCACATCTGGCTTATCAATACGACCCAGAAACTGCCTGGCATAGGCTGAAAGGCTCTCCACATACCTTCTCTGTCCTTCCGCATAGAGGGTATCAAAAGCCAGAGAGCTCTTCCCTGAACCTGAAAGACCGGTTATGACCACCATCTCGTCGCGTGGGATCTTAATTTCCACGTTTTTCAGGTTATGAACCCGGGCACCCTGAATATGTATTTCCTGATCGTTTATAGCTGAAATTATTACTGCGCAAAAATACTATATTTTGTATTAAGAATTATTTTTACTTAATTGCACTTAGCAAAACAATTAAAAAAAAGCCTGCCTATCGATACACCTTTACGCTTAACCAACACCAACAAGCGTTTTGAAATACAGCTCATCAAGCGACCAAAATTTGGTTCAGGCTTATATCAAAGGTGATCAATCAGCTATTGAAGTCCTAATTAACAGGCACCGCAGTAAGGTGTATACTTACATTCTTATTACTATAAAGAATCAGCAGCTGGCTGAAGATCTTTTCCAGGAAACCTTTATTAAGGTGATTCAATCCCTCAGGAGTGGTAAATACAAGGACAATGGGAAATTTCTCTCATGGGTCATACGTATTGCCCACAATCTGGTCATTGATCACTTCAGAAAGGAAAAACAGATGAATGCCATCTCAAATGACGATTCTGAAGTGGACCTGTTTAACAGCAAGAAGCTCTCCGACAGTAATATTGAAGAGCTTATCATACATGGTCAGATCAAATCGGAAATCCGTACCCTGATCAACGAACTACCTGATGATCAGAGGGAAGTGGTTCTGCTTCGGCACTATGGCGGGCTTAGCTTCAAGGAAATAGCAGATCAGACTGATGTTAGTATCAATACTGCTCTGGGCAGAATGAGGTACGCGCTGATCAATTTGCGCAAGCTTATCCAGGAGAAAAACCTCTCCCTGACCGTCTACTGATAAAGTTTAAAACATTTTTACAATAATCTGGCAGGTAAGGCGTTCTTATAAGGAAAACCTAACCAAAAATGCCTATGGTAAAAGTGTATACCCTATTTCACCGGGTGGATGGTTTTGATGAGCAACCCACACCATTTACTCACCCGGACATGCTGAATCAGGATCTCGGGGATCAGTTTTTACAAGAACTGCTAAGTCCGCTTATCTATGATCCTGGCGAAAAACTGGTGAAAACCATTTTAGAGAAAATCTGAAGAGGGGCCGCAATGGCCTCTCTTTTTGCAACAAATCAGAATTACTTTCGGTATTCCCTTTTCGTTATTCCCGCTCTGCGCTTAAAACCGGGCTTGCGAGCTCAGCAGCTAATCGCGGCAAAGCCGCTATTTGTAGGCACTATCGCTGGGAATACCTTCAATGGCAATTCTTTCAAGTGCTTTGAAATACTGCCTTTTACAAAGAAAAAGAAGCCCTCCGGTCCCAATTCATATTTTCAGAGGTGGTGGAGGGAGATGGCGGACGCAATGTGGATTGCTGCTGTTTCGGTGCGTAGTCTGGAACTCCCCAGGTGAAAAGGAACATAACCGGCTTTAAGCGCGTCTGAGATCTCCTCCTCTGTGAAATCACCTTCCGGCCCAACCAACAATGTGTAATTTCCAGAGTGCTCCAGATCATTGATGCTAGGCCGGTCCAGGGGGTAGCAATGTGCTATCCCAAGGGTTCCCGGTCTAACCGTTTTAAGAAACTCTTCCATGCTAAGCGGTTTATGTAGCAATGGTTTATAAGCTTTCAGGGACTGCTTCATGGCAGAAAGCAGGATCTTTTCCAGGCGCTCCATTTTAAGCTGCCTTCTTTCGCTTCGCCGGCAGATCAAGGGAGTAATTTCACTTATCCCGATCTCCGTTGCCTTTTCAAGGAACCACTCAAAACGGTCCAGGTTTTTGGTTGGAGCCACCGCAAGATGCAGGGCATAGGATAGCGGCTGGTATCCCTTGACACCGGTTTTAATCTTCAAACTACAGCATTTCGGGTGATCATCCTCAATAACAGCCTCATACCAGCCTCCCTTCCCATCCACGACAATCACATGGTCCCCTCTGACCAGTCTGAGTACCCGAATCGCATGTTTTGACTCCTGTTCTTCCAGTTTAAAAATATCGCCCTGAACAAGTGGATTGTAAAATAGATGCATCATTCAAATTTGAACCTAAATTAGTAAATTAAGCGGCCAAAGCCCACACCCATGTTCAGAATAGGAGTTCTGTCAGATACACACGGTTTTTATGATCCCAGTATAGCAAACTATTTTAAGGAATGCGATGAAATCTGGCATGCCGGAGATATTGGCGATTATGATGTTATCGTGCAGTTGAACCGTATCGCGCCTGTGATCGCGGTATTTGGAAATATCGATGGGCATCCCGTCCGTTCCAGTTATCCTGGTCACCAGCGTCATCTTCGCGAGGGACTGGATATCTGGATGACACATATTGGGGGATACCCTGGGAATTATGATGTCCGGGTAAAACCCGAAATTTTCAATAAGCCCCCCGGGCTTTTTATCTCAGGACATTCGCACATACTCAAGGTAATACCTGATAAGAAATACGGCTTTCTTCATATCAATCCCGGTGCCGCAGGGCGTTCCGGGCTCCATAAAGTGAGAACCCTGGTCCGTTTCGAAGTGGAAAAGGGTCGCGTGGGAAATCTGGATGTCATTGAACTGGGGAAACGTTCCAGGGCCTGATCAGGGCTCCTGCTGCTCATACTCAAGAAAACGGTTAACAAACAGATCAAGTCTCCTCCTGGCTGCCAGACTGTAAACATACGGTGCCTGTCCCACCCTTCCTTTGATTCTTCTGTCGCCTTCCTTGAGATCAAAAACGATCTCGTTGAATCGCCTGTTAGATGAAAGAACCTGCAGTCCTCCCGGAGAATAGGCAATGTAATACCAGGTCTGATCGTCCGCCCGCAGATAGATATCAAACACATCACCGGAACCCCTCTCAACCAGCTCAATAAAAGCTTCCACCTTCTTATTAACCTGGATTTCCCCAATGTTCCCTATTCCCACCATGCCTTTATAACGAAAGGACCTGGAATTCTGATTCCATTTCAGAGGAAGATCATTAAAGAAAATGGTATGCTTCCACCGGGGAGGGATCTCCTCGTATATTCCTGTAAGACCTACCTGACGCTCCAGGTTTAAGGCCATCTCCCTTCCAAGCAAATCCTTCATGGCCAGCAGGTAGTGAGGATCGAAAAGATCGACAGGTTCCAGGTAGGGTAAACTATCGATTTCCGCGCCCATCACCTGCAGCGCTTCCTGAGAAAATGGGAAATCCATACCAAGAATCATACGTGCATTAAATTCTCCACTGGCAATTTGGTGGCTGGCATTCCCCGTGGACACCATCTTGACATGACCATAATCCAGGTTCAGATTAACAGATCCTTCGCCATAAACCAGGCATCTTTCTGTCTCCAGCCTCAGGTAGGCCCCTGGCCAGGTCTGATCTGCCAGTTTCTCAGGAGTGGAAATAATATAGTCTTCTCTCTCTGGATCATAGATCAATTCACCTCTTGCAGAGGTAATGTTGGCATCGAAATAATCTTTTCTGGCAGATAGGAAGGTAGAGTAAATATGGGTGGAATCCCTGGTTATCATGGTCCCTGAGAAGATCTTATTCAGCGCTGTATTTTGCATCTGCTCCGGAATGGGAACATGAATTTCAGCCGGATCAATTGCAGAGGTAAAGCGCAGCCAGGATTTGCCAATATCACAGTCATGCACCAGCCTGATCCCCCCGTCAAAAGTCAGAAAGGCAGTATCAGCAGTGAGTTGTACCTCTCCCTGAAAATCAAAATAAGGACTTAGCATAAATGGGTCATCCTCTGCTACTGTACCTGTTGATAATGTAAGGATAGAAGTATCCACCCATATCTTGTCAAAGTAGATCTGATACCCGTTTCCGAAGGCATCCAGGTAATCGTAGTATCCTGATCCATTGTAGTCGTTGGCTCCATTTATACCAATATCAGCATTGTAAATGAGATATTGACGGTTGACCTGGTTGGCCAGCACCTTTGCATCTTTAAGCAGACTCATGGTGGCACTGTAACCAATATCAAGTCTTTTCTCATCAGGGAATACATAGGCATCCGCTACCTCGATAAAAGGAACCCCGGAGGTGTGCAATATCCTGGTGCCATAATCATAGATGGCATTCGTTGCGACAAAATTGAGGCTATCCTGCTGAGGATGTTTGGATACATAGGCGGGGCCATTGCTTCTCAAGGAGTCAATGCCAATATCCACGTTGTTTTCCGGCAGAATTTGCTCCTGGGACAAGGCCACCTGATTCTTGTCCATATACCAGGTGATTTGATCCAGGCGGGTTTCATACAGGTTATACGGGAACTCGATCAGGGTAGCATCTCCATTGGCCCTGAAATCGCCCATCCGTTGATCCAGATCTACGAATATATTTACATCATTGGTAAGAAAGGGAATGTCATCAAAGGTGCCGGTGGACAGCTCCACCCCGGAAGAGTCGGCACGAAGTGTTCTGTTCCCATAGCGAAACTGATCCGATATAAACCGGGCATCCGGGAAACCCATGACTCCGCTCCCGGTAAGTCCGGAAGGAGAAAGTGCCAGGGTGCCTGCATGAAAGATACTGTCATTGTATATGCTGAAGACCTCTTCCACCCTTGATATTTCAAGGCAGTTTTCCTCAGGAAATAGTTTCAAATCGGCCACACTGGTTTCCACCCCGGGATACTCTGTTCCCTCTATCTGCTCACGCAGCAGGAAACTGCGGGACCGTGTCATCATGGAGTCGGGATGCATCAAAAACAGATCAGATGCGGTGGACGAACTCAGGTAATCAAAGGAGCCGTATCCACGCATGCCCCCGCTACTCATCTCAATATCATTGTAAAAGGTCCCGATACCCCCGTAGAGGCCAATTCCCTCTTCCGGAGCCTGCATAAAGAATCCCAGGGAGTTATCGTCCCGCAATGTCATTTCCATCTCCAGGGGCGGAAGGATGCCGGCAGAAATAAAGGTTCCATTGGGTGCAATGGCTTCGGGTTCGAAATTGTCAAGGCTGTCAATGGTAAAAGGTTCAAGCTCGAAATAGAAATCCTCCCGGTGATACACCCCGTTTTGAATGCTCGGATCGTCAAAGTATATATAGGATCCTCCCATGCTTGTGAATGAAGGGTACTGGGGGAAGTTTTCCAATCCGGATTTATTCTGGGGATCGTCGATCAGCAACTCTCCCGTCATATCTTCCATGGCATTTTCGATACGCTCCAGAATGGGTTCACCATACTCATTGTATTCATTGGTAAGGATCGATATCTTCAGGGAATCAATCTGTTGCATTGATATTTTGAAATCGTCATAATCAAAATAGAAGTTCTTCCCTGCAAACTGGAACAATCCCGCATCCACAACCCCATCAAATTGAAACGACCTGTTTCGTTTCATAATAACACGATTCTCGGTGGGTACCAGCCTCACGTTCTGTGAATCGCTCAGAAAAATGGCAGGGATTCCCGATATGGTCAGATCCCGGTTATATAAATCCAGCTGTGCATTGGATGCTCCTTCGAGCCTGGAGATAAACCTGATCACATCATAGTCTCTCTGACGCATGGAAGCACTGATGTAATCAAAGGTTTTCTGACGCACTGTAATCAGATCCCTGCTGTCATCATAGTAAACAAATCCAAATTTTGCCAGCCCCATAAGCAGATGCCGTACCTGGTATTGCGGGTATCCGATGAAGTGGGCATAATTTGGCATGGCAAAGGTCCTTCCTCCAAGCATATTTGAGTAGGTGTAGAGCTGTGCCAGGGGGTGCTCTATATCCATGCCCTGCAGTGCCAGGAAGAAATCGTAATTAAAAAATGTATTTGATTCAAAGGTGGCCCGCCCAACCGAGGTTCCCTCAAGGGCCTGAAGCTTCATAAAAGACTCGCCCCTGGTCCAGGAGAGCTCATCAAAATTCATATCAATGTTATGATAGCTGTTGGAGTATGGGCCCAGCGATTTAAAGTCTTCCGATTTATTGAGACGCAACAAATCTTTGGCAACATCAAAGGAAAGCTCCAGGTCGGGATGATAAATGGAATCCTGTCCAAAATAGATGGAAATTGCAGCATGAGGTGACCTCATCATACGGCCATTCATGGCCACTCTTTTTGCTTCGGCCCTTACCCGCAGGGTATCGTCGGCAAAAATCTCCAGCACTGCCGGTATCCCTGCTACCTCTGAACCTATCAGATTAGCCCCTTCGATGGCAAGTCCCCCGCTATAATTTATACCCGGAATAAAATCATCAATTCTGTATGAACTCTTATAGGAGAGGAACTTCGGATAGGCAATGGAAGAAAAATCCTTGATGAGTGTCACCTTATCTTCCAGCTTTCCAAGAGCAATCCCGTCAAACAGGGCCGGGTAATAGAGCTTTACAGAGTCGGCCGTATAGCCGGATGTCTTGAGGTTGATTATATACTTATCCAGCACAGCATTCATCTCACTATCGGGCATACCGGTCCGCTCCCAGGTCACCATACCATGCGAGCCATACCAGTGAAGTTCCAGGGGATCAATATACCCTGTGGCATTCTTAATCTGAATGAAATCCCGGTCGTAATAACAGGCCACAACTACATCTTCAAATATGACATTCAGTTTCTCTTCTGTCCGGAACTGGAATGAAGGTGTGGATACCCTCCAGATGATGCTGTTCGTGCTGTAAAATATGTTATCCTCCAACAAGGAAAGAGACAGAGAGAGCAACTGATCTATGGCAGCCAAGGATGCATCATCCCGCTTCAACAGGAGGGTGAATCCCTCCAGCCATTCATCATACCCGTGCGATGTTTTGTCCTCTGTAAAAAACTCCATCATGACTCGCTGATACTTGATGAAGTGAGGTCTTGGCCTGCATTTGCGCTTCAACATCAGGTTGGATACCTCAATAATCTGGAGCTGCAATTCATAGGAGAGAGAATCATAAACATGCAGGAAACGGTAAAAATCGGGCACTTCGGATGACTCAAGGTAGGTCCCTGTAAAAGTGCTTAGTTCTGAAACATATTGACCGGTATCCCTGCTAAACTCACGAATGGACTGTGCATGTAGCAGGCCAAGCAGAAGTAGTAAACAGAGAGATATAATGGCTTTTTTCATGCTTCCAGGTCCAGGTTCCGTTGTTTAACAAAGGTGAGCGAGATCCAGTTGGCTTCCTCCCCTGTACGTATATGTTTCAGGCCACAGCGGTATGCTTCATTTAAAACATATTGCACATCCTCTGTAAGAATACCGCTAATTATCATACGGCCCTGTTCAATGAGATGTTTCGTATAGACGGACATATCCCTGACAAGGGTATTCCGGGTAATGTTAGCAAGAATCATGTCAAAATTCTCCTGGTGGAGAACGCCCACATCACCAAGTCTGACATCCATGGCGGTGGTCCCGTTTCTTCTGATATTCTCAAGCGCATTTTCATAGGCCCACTGATCGTTATCCACACCCAGCACCCATGCTGCCCCCATAAGGCAGGCATAAATCCCTAACACTCCGGTTCCGCACCCCATGTCAAGAATCCGTTTTCCCTTCATGGGGTGATTCCCCATCTCCCTGATCATCAACTTTGTGGTATGATGATGTCCTGTCCCGAAGGACATCTTTGGCTCTATCACCAGTGTGCATTCAATATCGTTGGAAGAGTCATGAAAGGGTGCCCTGATAAGCACCCTTCCATCAATAAGTACCGGACTAAATTTCCGCTCCCACTCCTCGTTCCAGTTCTGATCTTCGGTCTTGTGAAACCTGTATTGGAGCTTAATATTGATGGCCAGGAGCTCATCGACGAGCTGGTTCATCTCGTCAGCAACATACTTTCCCTCATCAATATAGGCCTGGATATCGTCCTCTCCCTCTGCAAATCCTTTAAATCCGATCTGCCCCATTTTTGCATAAAGGATCTCCTTTTCACTGCTGCTCCATGATCTGGCCGGTATAACGAATTCGAGATATGCCATATAGGCTTGGTGGACTAATATGCATTCACAATTGCCAGAAAGTCTTCAGCTTTCAGAGCTGCTCCTCCAATAAGCCCGCCATCCACATCAGGATTGGCAAAAAGCTCAGAGGCATTGGAAGGCTTACAACTTCCCCCATAAAGGATGGTCATGTTTTCAGCCACCTCCGCATCGAACAATTCTACCAGCAGGTCTCTTATGAATTTATGCATCTCCTGAGCCTGATCCGGTGTGGCAACAACACCTGTACCAATGGCCCAGACCGGTTCATAGGCAATAACCACTTTGCTGATATCTTCCCTGGTCAGACCCGCCAGGCCAACAGTAAGTTGCTTCCTGATCACATCATAGAGTAAGCCTTCTTCACGCTCCTCAAGCACCTCACCACAGCAGAAAATGGGCCTCAATCCCTTGGAAAGTGCAATTTTGGTCTTCTTGTTTAACAGTTCATCGTCCTCTTGATAGTAGGAACGCCTTTCCGAGTGCCCGATAATCACATACTCAACGCCCACTGAAACAAGCATATCAGGTGATATTTCTCCGGTATAAGCACCGGATTCCTCTGAGGCACAATTCTGTGCACCAAGTTTCACACCATCAATCAGGTCATTTACCCGGCTCAGATGGGTATAGGGAGGAGCAATAATTACCAGGGCATCGCTTTGCTTTTCCTTCTCCAGTTTTTCAACTGCTTTGGCAAGTTCCATTCCGTCTTTCAGAAGGGTATTCATTTTCCAGTTTCCTGCTACAATTTTCTTTCTCATTTTAATTATTCGTTAATGATTCTTATTTAAAAATAGTGAAATTCAGTAAGCATTGGTGATATACAGTTCTTTATAACTTCACCGGAGAGATATAGCCTGAGAGCAATACCACTGCCAATACAGACAGGATAAATGCCAGTCCTGCTCCCTTTTCCCGTTTTTCTGCTTCTTCCTTCATAACCAATTCCG
>JAYEOJ010000509.1:0-874 GCA_034722835.1 Bacteroidota bacterium
CAGGTTCAGCTTCTGCAGGAGCCAGGCGGGCAAAGTCTCCTCAAACTTTGAGGGCAGGCCCTTGATCAGGTTGGCCATCAATTTACTGATGGCCTTTGAGTTGAGGTAGTGGTCCTTCAGTTTTTCCGTGGTGGAGTAAACCGCCTGCAGCTTGGAGCTGACCACATGCTTTTTCTCCGGATCCTCCAGTTCCGGGTGGACCACATTCAGTTTTCGCTGGTAGACTGATGGTCTTCCAAAAACCACCAGCTCCTTACCCACCGGATAATTCTCAGGTATCCATTTGGCGCCCCTGAACCAGACCAGCTCCAGACGTCCGGTCTCATCAGTGAATACAGCCACCAATCTTTTTCCCCGTCCTTTCCCAACCGTGGCGTAAGCTTTTATCTTTCCTTTGATCTGAATAAAGGGCATATCGGATGTCACCTCCGATATTTTATAAAACCTGCTCCGGTCCACATAGCGGTAAGGGTAGTAGGTCAGAAGATCCTCAACTGTATTGATATTCAACTCTTCCCTGAGCAGATCGGCCCGTTTGGGCCCTACTCCCTGAAGAAATTGAATGTCCTGTTGAAGATATTGTTGCATGCGTGAAGCAATTTATGTAAAATTAGCCTATTGCAGAAACCTATGGCCATGTGCTGGCGAATCTTCAAATACATAAAACACCTTTTTTACAGGAGGCACCGGAAGGGGCACGGAATCCATTCGCCCTACCTCTTTGAGTTTGTAAATCGTGTACTCTTTAATTCATCCAAAACTGAAGTACCAGAGGCGATCCTGAAGGAGCACAGGAAGCTGCGTTCTGAAAACAGCTTTGTAAGGCGTTCCTCCGTTTCAAGTAAATATGGCTCTCTTCTTCACCGGATCTCCA
>JAYEOJ010000509.1:884-9297 GCA_034722835.1 Bacteroidota bacterium
CCGGCCTGAGATGATCATTGAACTGGGCACCGGAGTGGGTATCAGTACCATGTACCTTGCCTCCGGATCGCCGGAAACTCCATTGCATTCAATTGAGCGAGATCAGGATAGGGCCGCACAGGCCGCACAATTAATTTGCAGATGCAGCCAGGGGCCGGTATCCATTCACTGGGGAGGGATGGAGGAAAAGCTGGAAGATATACTAGCTCTGGTTCCACCGCGTTTCCTTGCTTTTGTGGATGGCAATCATCGCTATGAACCTACGCTTGACTACGTGAGGAAACTACTGGAGCGGGCAGGGGATGAGGCGCTTATTGTTATGGACGATATATACTGGTCAAAAGGGATGCAGCGGGCCTGGAAAGAAATCATCTCCTGGCCGGAGGTACATAGTAGCATAGATTTGTTTCATATGGGTATCCTGCTGCTGAGAAAGGACCTTTCTAAAACAGAAATTAAAATCAAGTTTTAAACCTTTTATGAATTATATCTTCTTATTAATATGTATTTTCGTCTACATTTTATTTTTATATGGAAACTATTATCAGTCTGGATAAAATCGTCAAGAATTACTACATAGGTTCAATTACCGTTGAAGCCCTTCGTTCGGTAACTATTGATATCGCTAAAAATGAGTATGTGGCCATCATGGGGCCATCGGGTTCGGGGAAGTCCACCCTGATGAACCTGGTGGGTGCCCTGGATACCCCTACCAGTGGGGAGTATGTGCTGAACGGAACCGATGTAAGTAAGATGGACGATAACAGGCTGGCCGAGATTCGAAACCAGGAGATCGGTTTTATTTTTCAGACCTTTAACCTCCTGCCCAGGTATACTGCCCTGGAGAACGTGATGTTGCCCCTGGTTTATGCGGGGACTTCCAAAGCAGAACGCGCCGAGAGGGCAACAACTACACTCGCTGAAGTGGGGCTGGCCGATCGCATGGATCACAAACCCAATGAGTTATCAGGTGGTCAGAGGCAACGCGTGGCTGTGGCCCGTGCTTTGGTTAATAAACCATCTATTATACTGGCCGATGAGCCCACAGGAAACCTGGACTCTAAAACATCGATGGATATTATGAAACTCTTTGGTCAAATCCATGAAATGGGAAATACCATTATACTGGTAACTCATGAGGAAGATATATCCCGATACGCCCACAGGATTATCCGTCTGATCGATGGTGAGGTTGATAAGATTGAAATCAATAAGAATCCCAGGAAATAAAAAAATCAGGTATCTATACCAAAGGAGGAGATAAGGGAAAGACTTCTCTTATTGGTGGCAGGCGTGTACCCAAGTACCACGCCCGGATCGAAGCCTATGGTACAGTGGACGAACTTATGGCCCACACCACCATGTTGCGCGACCTGGTGAAGGATGAGCAGATCCGGGAAGAGCTACTCAGCATTCTGAATATCCAGATGGCCACCGCATCGGTCCTGGCAGCCGATTGTGATGACTGTCCCCTGGAGATTCCTGTGGTGGGTGATAAGCAAGTCGCCTTCCTTGAAGCAAGAATTGACGAAATGGATGCTTCTCTGGAAGCACTCAGCTCCTTTCTTATACCGGGCGGAGACCTGGCCGTATCGCAGGCGCACATTGCCCGAACTGTTTGCAGGCGGTGCGAGCGGTGCATTCTAAAGCTCGCTCAAGATGTTAATATTCAGGAGGATATCATCCGTTTTTACAACCGGCTTTCCGATTACTTTTTCGTGCTTTCCCGTAAAATTGCACAGCTAAATGGGGTCAGACAGGAACCTTGGAAACCGGAGTTGTAGGAATTGATTTTTTTTTTAAATTTGCCGCTCTTAAAGGCAGTTTAATATTAATTGAAGACATAGATGTACTGGACCCTGGAATTAGCTTCGAAACTTGAAGATGCACCGTGGCCTGCCACAAAAGATGAGTTGATTGACTTTGCCATCAGATCAGGTGCTCCCATGGAAGTAATTGAAAACTTGCAGGAGATTGAGGACGAAGGAGATGTCTATGAGAGTATTGAAGATATCTGGCCAGACTATCCCAGCAAGGACGATTTCTTTTTTAACGAGGACGAGTATTGATCCCCGGTCCTACTTCCAGATAAAAATATCTTCCCACTTCAGGGGACGCCACTGCTCCAACCACTTAAAATCGCTTAAAAGAGCCTCTTCCGGAGGAAACATGTCGAGGGGATAATAGGTTCCATCGGGTTGTGAGGTGTATACAACCTTCGAGATCTGATTCTCCTTCAGGTAAATGGTTAAATCGGTACACACGGTTTTGTTGGCTCCTACGATAACATCCTGATCCGTTGCATAATAGATGGTCTGACCATTTCCGGTCACCAGGATCCTGTCCAGCTTATTCTCTTTAAAAAAACCGGTCATCTCTTTGCCTCTCATCTGGTCAAAACTTGCAGAATCTTTCTGGGAGGCAACGAAGGCTACTCCTTTGAGCTCCATTCGTTCAAGTTGCTGATCCACCATATAAACCCTTATATGGCTGGCGGTTAACTGGTTCTCATCCGACCAGATCACGGGTTCACCAAAGAAATCAAAGGCACTGTCAGCCTCCACGTAAACCAGGGAATCGCACATAACCTGCAGATCGCTGCGGAAAATTTTTACTTTGTAATAGGCCCGCAGGATTCTGCTCTGTTCCTCCATTTCCGGATTCTGGATGGAGTGAAGCGTATCGGCATGGACATACATGGTATCGGGTCCGTCCACCTGAATCATCAGGGCGCTGTCAGTGACCATGGCAGTTTCCTGCTCGCTGTAGTAGAGCCCATAATTTCCTTTCAGGATCATGTTCTGTGCTGTATCAATCAGTTCCACGTTGGAGATGGCCCTTCCAAATCCCTGCTCAGCTTCATAGTACAGACTGTCTCCTTTTAAGATCCTGCCCCCCTCTTCCATGTAGGCATGATCTGTTACATAGGAGATGTCCTGCTGCATATCGTACCACCCGTTTTCACAGTAGATATACCGTTCATCGCCCAGGATTTCAGTGGGACCACTGAAGTAGGAGATCTCCTTTTTGGTATTGTACCTCATGCTGTCTGTATGGATGGTATATTCGGGATTGACGATCACCACACTATCCATAAAATAGAAATTTTCCGTATCCAGGATATAGCGGCCCCTGCCGCTGGTGAGCCGGCTGTCTTCCTGGGTCAGGATCCCCCCGCCCAGATAGTAAACGACACCTGCAGCGCGATTGTAATTGAGGGAGTCGGTTAGCAGGGTAATGTCCTTGTTTACCAGAACCACATTGTTCCGGACCCGGGCAAGCTTGCTAAGACCGTTATAATGTACCAGGTCGCCGGTTAGGGTGAGGGTATCGCCCTGTTGTACTTTTACATTGCTAAAGGCATCCACGGAAGAGGTGGATTGATAAAAGTAAGCTGAATCGCAGGTCATGACCACATCATCGTGCTTCAGTTGCACATTGCCGATAAGCTTCGTGGCATCCAATCCAAGCTGCAGATTATCATAAGAAGTCACATCGGAATTGAGAATTTCAATTACAGTGCTTTTTTGTCCTGTGGCTACATGCAGTGGAGCCAAAACAAACAACATAAGCAGGCCTGTCCGGAAGAATCGCTTATGCCTGCCCCGGATCATTTCTGGCTGGTCTGCTGGGCTGTAGTACCACAATTCCTGTAGGCGGCATCCCTGCGGATGTAGGTGGTCTTTTTCTTCTCCTCGTACCACTCGTTCAGCACCTCGTTGTTTTTATACATTAAGGCCATATCCTGCAGCAACATATAATCCTGTTTCAGGTTGGCACGATGCGGTTCGGTCCTGGATTTCAGATAGAGGATCTTATAACAGAGCTTGTGGTTGTGATCGGTCGTTTCGTAAGGCTCCGAAAGATCCTCTACGTTCATGTTCCTGATCATGTAGTAATCCTTGGTAGGCAACTGGTCCAGTTGGAAGGTGGAGGCCTGGGTCTGCGGGTTTACAAGCAATCCCCCGTTCACACTTGTCTGCCTGTCCTCAGAATAACGCTTGGCGGCCCATTCGAAAGAGAGGGAGTCGGCTTCGACAACTTGTTTAAGACTATCCAGCATATAGATAGCTTTTTGCTTGGCATTGGCATCCGCTTTAGGATTCATAAGGATGTGCCTGGTATTGGCACGATCGCCCCGCCGCTCTATCATTTGAATGATATGAAAACCAAAGGAACTTTCGACGATCTTGGATACCTGACCGGCTTTCAGCGCCCAGGCCTCATCCGCATAGGCCTTATCCAGCTGCGACCGCATCATGAATCCGATTTCGCCCCTGCGAGTGGCTTCGGGAGCCTCTGAATACAGAATGGCCAGTGTTCCAAAATCCTCGCCCTCCTGGACACGTTTACGCAGCTCAAGCAAGCGCTCCTTTATCTGAAAAACCGCCTCTTCGCTGTAATTGGGATAAGCCACTATCTGAGCCAGTTCCACCTCTGTGTTAATGTAGGGGATGCTATCGGGATGCAGGGAACGATAAAAGCTTTTTACATCGGATGGCGTGGTGGTCACATCCGCAACGATGGTCCTTCGTACATCATCGGTTAGCATCTGTTCATGGATGGCTTCCCTGAGATCGTCCTTGATATCGAAAATCGACTTGCTGAAATATTCCTCCATCTCCTCCTCACTTCCAAACTGGCTGATAAAAAAGTCCAGCCGTGACTCCATCTGCATTTCCACCATTTCGGGGCTCACTTCAATACTATCGATCTTGGCTTTGGTCATTAATAGCTTCCGTTCAACAAAGTTGTTATAAATATTACAGCGGGCATCTGCACCCATATACTGCCCCGACATTTTCATCTGAAGGTATTCCTGTTCTATATCTGACTGCAGGATATTAAAATCTCCCACAACACCTATGACCCTGTCGATCACCATTGTCTGGGCCACAGTGTTTAAGGACAGCAGTGCTCCAAGCAACATATATATAACTCTTCTTTTCATGTTCATTATTGGTAAATTTCAAACTGGTTCCTGGTCACCCCGTCGTTATATACACGATGCTCCAGATTTTCTATAAATTCAATCTTCCGCTTATTCAGGATAATATTTATAATATCGTCACTTACCAGCTCCACGGGCGCCACCTCTCCTTCGGTCAGGTATTCGCTGATATGTACCAGGTATCTGTACATGGAGTCGCTTGTGTTGATATTACGGTAGCTGTTAAGGTATCTGACGGGATTTGAAATCCGAACCGGTAACTGCTCTTTGATGGAAGAAAAATTAACCCATGTATCATTAAAATCACTGTATTTTTCGGCATAGGTGATGCAATATTTCTCCATCTGGTCGAGATCCTGCTCCCTGTTGCTCCACGACCAGCGACTTAACTGGTCCAGGTTCGGAGCAGAAAGGGGTACTTTGATGAAGGTGCCTTTGATCACATTCTCACTCAGCATGAAGTTCTTGTTATTTTCCTCGTAATAGGAGTTGATTTCGCTTTCGCTTACAAGCGTATCCATCTTCTGCTGGAGCAGTTTCTGGCGATAGGTATATATCAGCAGGGAGCGATGGTATTCTTCAATCTGAGTCTCAAAATCCATTTGCTCCTCTGTGAGGGCCTCTTCTGCCCTGTGCTGCATTAACAGGTCTTTTACCCAGGTCTCGACGTAACGTTTGGCCAGCAACATGCTATCCTGGGGATTGGTGCCTGAAGGAATGACCTTTTCCAGATCGGAAGGGTAGAGATATTGTTCAAAAACCCGGGCCACCGGTTCCTCCTGAATATTTTCCTGAAAAAGGGAGCATCCCTGCACCAGGAACAGAAAGAGTGATAACTTTAGCAGCATATTCCTCATCCTTATGGTTTTATACTGTTGAGCAACTCCCGGTTGACAGTCACCGGATATTTTTCCTTCAGTGCCTTCAGCCATTCCGATTCCAGGAATTCCTGGTAATCTGAAGTGATCTGTCCGCGTGCTTCATCCAGTTTCTTTGGTTCGGGCGACCGTACTCCTTTTATAATAACAAAGGTACTTGTTTCCTCGTTTTCAATCACCGGTCCCGGTCCCGCCACCCCAAAGCGTTCATCTATCAATGCATTCTCTCCCCTTTCAACCAGCAGGTGATCCAGAGAAATACAGGGAATTGTATCCTTGCTGCAATATAATGCATTCAACTTCTCTTGATCAATTTTCCCTTTCCTTATCTTCTTGTAGGCACTGCGGACTCCAGCTACATCAGCTCCTTCGCTGCAAGTAACAATATAGGCATCGCATCGCTCCTCCCACATATAGGATTTTCTGTGCTCTTTGTGAAATGCTTCCAGTCCCAGTGTATCGGCAACGGCCACGGACCAAACCCGTTGATCCATGATGTCGAACAACAGGATTCCATCATGGTATTCTGTATAGATGTACCTGAATTCAGGATATTTTTCAGGCAACCTTGCTTCTTCATAAGCAATTACAATCTCATCCGAAAAGCTCTTGTAGAGCTGATCAATCCATACCCTGGGATCTCTGGCTTTTCCATGATATTGTTTCTCCTCCATATAGGAGGCAAACTCACCGTTTACCACTTCTTTTTCTCCGATTTTAATAAGCCGGGTGTCCAGGTTCTTTAATTCGCCTGCCTTCCAGGTGCCGAGTCGGAGTGTTGTATCTGCTGCCTGGTACAGGGGATGAAGTGCATCCAGGTCCTCAATGTAATGATACTCGCTTTTGAGTTTGGCAATGAAGTTATCTGTCCTGGCAGCGTTCCGGTCGCCCCGGTCGATCTTCTGCAGCAGTTCAGGTTTCATTTCTTCATAACTGCCTATTTCCTTTTTGTCTATCAGTTTTACAATATGCCAACCATAAAAAGATTTGAAGGGTTTGGAATAGTCACCCTTCTTTTCAAGAGAAAAACTGGCATTCTCAAATTCGGAGATCATCCGTCCTGTTCCGAACCATGCCATCTCCCCCCCGGATCTGGCTGTATTACCATCATCAGAGTTGTGCATGGCCAGTTCTCCGAAATCAATTCCCATTTGCAGGCTGTCATACACCATCTGGATTTTTTCATAAGCCTCTTTTTTCTCTTCTTCACTTGTTCCCGTTGGCGTTCTGATAAAGATATGAGCCACCTTTATACTTCCACGGGCGGGACGTTTGTCGAACACTTTGAGGATGTGGTATCCGTAGGTACTGCGAAATGGCATGCTTAACTGCCCCACTCCGGTATTGTAAGCTGCTTTTTCAAAAGGATAAACCATGGAAAAAACAGTGAAGTAATTCAGATCACCGCCATTCTGCTGAACTGAAGCATCTTCAGACGTGGCTCTGGCAACCACCTCAAATGCTTCACCACCTGCAATCCGGCTTCTGATCTCCATGATCTTATTATAGGCAGCAAGGGTATCTTCGGGTGATGGGTCTGCGGGAAGCCTGATCAGAATATGGCTTGCGCGGATGTCATACTTTGACCATTCGTATGCTTCTCTCATCATGGCCTCTTTGGCCTCTTCATCCACCAGGTAAGGTTTGGCCAGTTGTTTCCGGTAGCCTTCCAGTTCATCAATGAACCTGGCACTTGTATCCATACCCAGTGCTTCAGCCTCTTTTACCTTGATCTTGAAGTTAATAAAGAGCTCCAGGTATTCGTCAGGACTTTGCCGGTTCAGTGATGATTCATTGTTGTTTTTCCGGTAAATCCGTTCAAACTCATCCAGCGATACCTTCTCGTCCCCAATGGTCAGGAGAACCTGAGATCCCTGTCCGCTTATACCTGTTGCAAGGATGGCAGCAAGGACTATTAAGAGTGCACTCTTTTTCATATGCTCATACGGGTTTTAAGTAGAACGATTGATGAACCTTTATATTATCTGCTGTAATTGGGGGCCTCCCTGGTAATGGTTACATCGTGGGGATGACTCTCCTGAACACCGGCATTGGTAACTCGCACAAACTGCGCCTTTTGTAAGGAGGAGATGTCAGCTGCTCCACAATAGCCCATGCCGGCCCTTAAGCCTCCTATCATCTGATAGATCACTTCGGCAAGGCTGCCTTTGAAGGGTACCCGGGCAGCAATCCCTTCGGGAACCAGCTTCTTAATATCCTCTTCCATATCCTGGAAGTAGCGGTCCTTGGACCCATGCTGCATGGCTTCCAGCGAACCCATACCCCGATATGATTTATATTTCCGGCCATTGTATATAATGGTTTCACCCGGACTTTCCTCTACGCCGGCAAAAAGGGATCCGGCCATGATGGAGCAGGCTCCTGCCGCCAGCGCTTTAACGATATCCCCTGAATATCTGATACCTCCGTCGGCAATCACAGGAACGCCAGTACCCTGAAGCGCATTGGCCACATCGTAAATGGCTGTCAGCTGGGGTACACCCACTCCGGCAATAACCCTGGTGGTACAGATGGAGCCCGGACCTATTCCAACCTTGACTCCGTCGGCTCCGGCTTCTACAAG
>JAYEOJ010000510.1:0-2236 GCA_034722835.1 Bacteroidota bacterium
AAAAGATAAAATCAGGTTAAGTCAGTTTCTTTCTGAATTTGAAAACATACCCTTCAAAAGAGCAATCTTTGAGGAGTATATGAATCTAAGCACTCGTAAAGCACAATTAAGTATTCAGGATCTCAGAGATAAAATGGATATCCTGGAGAATGTAGAGGGAAAGGGTTACAGGTACCAGGTAACCAAGAAATACAGGAAGCTAGTCCGGCAGGGCATAATCCCTTCCCAGTTTATGGAGCTTCCTGGTTCAGAGGATAAAGATTTCATGCCTCGAAAGATCTCGGAGGCGCGGGGCATGATTGAGAATACGAGGGTGCTGTTTGTCAGTGAAGAAGATTCCAAAAAACGCGGAAAATTTTTAACATCATTGGGAAACAGCTTGCAAGAAGATAATGATGTCATCTATTATTCCTTTCAAAAACATACCCTTGACGATTTTATTTCAGCTTGTATAGATCACCTGTCGGTTTTGAACATGGATGGATGGTTCAATAAAATGGCTGATGATAAACTGGAGCTGAAAGATAAGATCAGTGGGCTATCGGGCTACATCGTTCAATCTCTTTCAAAGCACAGGAAGACAATCATTATTCTTGAGGGAATCGATGTTTTTTACTCGGGTGAAACACAAGCTTTGATCGAACGAATGATGTATTATTGGAATCCTGTTCAATTTGTGCTGGGCACCACAAAACAGTTCGTCCCACAGAAATTTTCAAACTCCATGGGTTTATCGGAGCTGAATCTATAAGACTGATCCAGGAAGAACTATCATTGATGAAGTAAGGTTGACCTCTTAAGGTTTTTTTATCTTTACGCATTAGATCCTTGAAGCTCTAGTCCATGAAACGATCCCGTATGCTCCTGCTGGCCCTGCTGTCGGCCCTGCTTCTCTCCATTCCTTTCTTTACCTGGGGTACCGGTTTGCTCCTGATGGCGGCCTTTGTGCCCCTCCTGTTTATTGAGGAGGAAATCGCAAGCCGAAAGTCAAAGCGTGCAAAAAAAGATCGCAAGGGATCGGTCATCGCTTATGCCTTTATCACCTTTGGGGTGTTTGTTTTACTTACCACCTGGTGGATCTACCATGCTACCTGGATGGGGCCTATCGCCTCGGTCATTGTAAACGGTGGGTATATGATCCTCACATTCATGGTGTTCCACCGGGTGAAGCGACGGCTGGGCAAGCGCCTGGGTTACGCCTCTTTTGTGATCTTCTGGCTGGCCTTTGAGTATCTTTACATCCGGGCCCAGATCAATTTCCCGTGGATCGTGCTGGGGAACGGTTTTGCCAACGATGTGATGATGATCCAGTGGTACGAGTGGACCGGTGCGCTGGGGGGATCGCTCTGGGTACTGGTAATGAACATATTAATCTTTAAGCTGGTAAAAGGATGTATTGGAAAACGCTCTCTGTCCGCCAATCGCTTGCGCTTTGGCTGGGTGCTGGGCGTTCTCATAGTGCCGCTACTCTTCTCTTTGGTCAGGTTCATGTCTTATGAGGAGCTTGAGGATCCTTACGAGATGGTGGTACTCCAGCCCAATATCGATCCCTTTGAAAAGTTTGGCGCCGTAAGCCAGGCTGAGCAGACTGAATTTTTGCTGGAGCTCGCCGATTCGCTGGTGACGACCGGGACCGATTACATCATCGGCCCGGAAACCTTTATCAACAACGGGATCTGGGTAGGAACGATCGATCAGCATCCTGAGGTCTTGAAATTAAAAGGTTTCTTAAAGGAGTACCCTGAAGCCAAACTGGTCATTGGTGCCTCTACCTGGAAGCTATATGAAGAGCCTTCCGAGTTTACCTCAACCAGCCGGCCCTTCCGTGGCGGTCCCAGGCGATACGACTATTTTAACACTGCTTTTCAACTGGATGCATCCGGGGAGATTCCCCTCTACCATAAGTCCATGCTGGTGAACGGAGTGGAAAAAATGCCCCATAAAGAGCTTTTGAGTTTCCTGGAAGATCTGGTCGTGGAACTGGGAGGGACCATGCGTGGCAATGGCACCCAGGAGTTCCGGGAGACCTTTGCCTCGCCGCAGGATGGCACCCGGGTGGGGCCGGTGATCTGCTGGGAATCGGTGTTCGGGGAGTATGTTACCGAATATGTTAGTGAAGCCGGAGCCCATTTTCTGTTTATCATTACCAACGACGGCTGGTGGAAGGATACCCCCGGACACAAGCAGCATAACAGTTTTGCCCGCCTGAGGGCCATCGAAACCCGCCGCAGCGTAG
>JAYEOJ010000511.1:0-2231 GCA_034722835.1 Bacteroidota bacterium
CTTAGTGAATGACATGAAGATCGTAGCACCATTGCATGAAGGGAACTTCACCCTGGTAGGGATGGCAGGGGTCCTGGGCGGCGTGCTACATGCCCCGCTCACAGCCATCTTCCTGATCGCAGAGATTACGGGCGGCTATGCCCTCTTCATCCCCCTGATTGTAACCGCCACCCTGTCTTATGTGACCATCCTGGCCTTTGAAAAGCAGTCGCTCTACACCATGCGGCTGGCCCAGCGGGGCGAGCTGATGACCCACCACAAGGACAAAGCCGTGCTCTCCATGATCAGTGTGGAGGATGTGCTGGAGAAGGATTTTAAAAAGGTAAAAGTTGACGATAAACTGGGCGGCCTGGTAAAAACCATCTCCAAATCGAAACGAAATATCTTCCCGGTGGTCAATGAAGAAAAAGAGCTGGTGGGCGTGATCCCCCTGGACGATATCCGCGATATAATATTCAACACCGAACTCTACGATAAAGTGGAGATCCCCGAGATCATGCAGACCCCGCCTGCCATTATCGACCAGAACGAAAGCATGGCCCGGGTGCTGGAAACCTTCGAAGAAACCGGCGCCTGGAACCTGCCTGTGACCCACAATGGCAAATACAAAGGCTTTATCTCCCGCTCCAAGATCTTCTCCTCCTACCGGAAGCTGCTGAAGGAGTTTTCGGATGATTAGGCAGGTTTGTAATCATTTCCTGACTATATTTGCTTTATAATATCAGGATATTTAAAAGTAATACTTTAGATTATCATGTATATTCGGAAGCAAACTTTCCAGGAAATTGGAATGGAAAGTGCCTTTTTGTGGGGAGCCAGGCAAACAGGAAAAAGTACCCTGCTTCAAAGTCTCTTCCCGGATTCGACCTATTTTGACCTGTTGCTTTATGATGTCTACGAGAGATTACAAAAAAATCCCTCCCTGATGCGTGAAACCATCCTGGCATCGGGATACAAATCACCGGTCATCATCGATGAGATTCAGCGTATCCCGGCACTGCTCAACGAGATTCACTGGCTCATAGCCAATAAAAATATTCAATTTATCCTCAGCGGATCAAGTCCCCGTAAAATAATCAGATCAGGAGCGAACCTGCTTGGAGGACGCGCCCTTCGAAACGAACTTTACCCGCTGGTCTATAAAGAAATCCCGGATTTTAATCTCATCCGCGCACTCAATCATGGCCTGCTGCCAAAGCACTATTTGTCCAAGAATCCCGCATCCCTGATTTCGGCCTATATAGGCAGTTATCTCCAGAATGAGATTGTAGCTGAAGCCAGAGTCAGGAATATCCAAACATTCTCCAAATTCCTTGAAGCTGCTGCATTTTCAAATGGTGAGATAGTAAATTACAGCAATATTGCTGCCGATTGTGGTGTTAGCGCTCCAACCATTAAAGAGTATTTTCATATCCTGGAAGACACTCTGATAGGCCGGTTTCTTCCATCGTACCGGAAAAAGCCCAAGCGCAGGGTTATTCAGTCACCCAAGTTTTACATGTTCGATATCGCCATTGCCAACTATCTGTTGAAGCGGGGAGCCATAGAAACCGGAAGCGAATTATTCGGTCGCTCATTTGAACACTTCATCTATCATGAACTCTATGCACATAGCCGTTATTCCGGGCTTCAATACGACATAAGTTACTGGAGAACAGCATCCCAGATTGAGATTGATTTCGTACTGGGCGAAAACGAAGTTGGAATTGAAGTCAAAGGCAGCCAGCAAATCACCTCCCGTCATCTGAAAGGATTAAAAAGCTTCGCTGAAGAATACCAGGTAAAAAAGCTCATCCTGGTCAGCACCGACCCAATGACCAGGCAGGTGGGGAACATAAGCCTTATGCCCTGGAACCTCTTCCTCGACAAACTCTGGGGAGGTGAAATAATCTCCTGAAACTGCAGGGAATCACTGCCGGGCAGACTGGTTTTTTTCTTACTTTCGTAAATGCACATTCAGCAAACACCCATGCTGGAGATGGCTTCCCGCTTTATCAACAGTACCAACAGCCATCTGTTCCTTACAGGTAAAGCCGGTACCGGAAAAACCACTTTTCTGAGACAGCTAGCTTCGGAGACCCATAAAAGCCATCTGATTCTGGCTCCCACCGGCATTGCCGCCCTCAATGCAGAGGGGGTGACGATCCACTCCCAGTTCCTGCTTCCTTTTGGCAGCTTTCTGCCCGAAAGGGAAGCGGCCGGAACATTCAGCGAAAGCATCAAACTCTACA
>JAYEOJ010000512.1:0-2228 GCA_034722835.1 Bacteroidota bacterium
AAGCTGCCAGGGAGGTGTCGGGATGTCGGGTCTATTTTGACCCGCATCATGAGCCAGAGTCAATAGAAGTTCATGATGATATGGCCAATCTTATGGGATATCAAGCATCAGATCAGGAGCATGGAGTACTGGGTACTATCTCTGACTATCTGCCCCATCCCATGAATCCGGTGTTTATTATACAATCTGGAAGTAAGGAGTTGATGGTGCCAGCCGTTCATGCCTTTATTGAACATATCGACTCCGAGAACCAATCGGTTCATTTTATTTTACCGGAGGGACTAACCGACCTGTAACATTTCATTTCTTATTTCGTCTTTGGGTTAAATTATAATTAACCAAAAGTAATAGAGATGAAAAAAGTAATGATTCCAATGGTTGCAGTGCTGACCCTGCTGCTGCTCAATAGTTTTGCAATGCCGGACATGCCCAAAGAGGAGGTTCGTAAACTTGATGCTTTCAGCGGAATTGGCATAAGTATCAGTGCAGAAGTTTATTATACACCGGGTAATAATCATGAGATCAGGATCGAAGGAGATGCTGATGATGTAGAGGATTTGATTACTAAAGTTGAAAATGGATTCCTGCAGGTGAAATATCCCCCCGGCTGGAAGATCAGGCGTTCAAAGCTGACCTTATATATTACTTCCAAAGAACTGGAGGCAGTGAAGATTTCAGGTTCTGCCAAGTTTAAGTCCGGAGAGCCTGTCTCGTCCGAAGAAATGGATTTTGCCATGTCAGGCAGTGGTAGTATTATGTTTGATAAACTTGATACCGATGAAGTAAGTGTAAAGATCTCAGGTTCAGGTAGTATTCAATTGCTAAATGGCGGTGCTGATGAGCTGGATGCAAAGA
The DNA here is from genome assembly GCA_034722835.1 of Bacteroidota bacterium. GTDB lineage: Bacteria > Bacteroidota > Bacteroidia > Bacteroidales. Next base: position 856 of record JAYEOJ010000512.1, read on the forward strand.
TCAGCGGTTCCGGCAAACTGAATGCGGAAGCATTTGAGGTAAATGAATTCTCAGCTGGTATCAGCGGATCCGGAAGCGTAAAAATTACGGTGAAGGAGGAACTTGAGGCTAGAATTTCCGGTAGCGGTAATATATATTACCACGGAACTCCCAGGGTGAACAGTTCATCATCCGGTTCAGGGAAAGTGGTAGCATTATAAAGATTCGGAGCACCCCTCTTCAAAGAGGAGGGGATACAGGAGCGGTTGTTTATACAACCACCTGCGGGCTGCCTGTTTTCAGGCAGCCTGTTTTTGTATAATACGCCACAGGAATCTCATATTGGCACATAAATGTGGCTATCTCAAAAATCATTTTTAGACGGTTTTACTTTTTGCCTGATGCCTGGGTTTCCGGAAGTCGGGCATGCTCATCCGGATATCTCTTCTTGAGAAATCAGAATGTAACAAACATGCAATATTTTCTATTTGTGTTACATTTCGTTTCTGCAAACATCCTTGGGTCAGGCTTGTAATGCCTTATGTATCTATATAATACAGTGACTCAAAATAATTGTATCCAAAACTGAAATGTAACAGATATGCAATAATGTAGCAGTTCTGTAACATGCTGAAAATCCAAAATCTGGGCATAGGTGATAGCAGCGTTTGATTCTAAGGGTATAGGTCTCGGATCCTGTGCCCAAAACTTATGAAAAAATTGGGGTCTGTCAGTAAATTAGGGGAATGGGCGTCAGGAACGGATGATTGTTATGGAACCGTCTACCTCCAGTTTAATGACTGCTGAAGGTGTTGACACGGCAGTCTCATCCTGACGCCAGTTGACCACATATCCGACCTGTTCACGAAGGGAGAGAAGGATCTGATGGAATGTTCCCGGGGATTGTTCTCCTGATACATTGGCTGAGGTGGAAACAATGGGTAATCCAGTTGTCTTAATCAGTTGTTTACAAAACGGATCGGAAGTGATGCGAATGCCAATGGATCCATCTGACGCGATCAGGTTGCTTGCAAGGTTCCGGGCACCCGGATAGATAATTGTTGTCGGTTTGACAGCCTCTTGAATAAGTTCAAATGCCCTGGGAGGAATGACGTCAACGTATTTTTCCAGCATGCTGATCCCATTAACCAGTACCAGCATACTTTTTCTATCGTCTCTTTGCTTGATACGGTAGATGTTCTGAACTGTCTCCTGTTTCGTTGCATCACAACCAATACCCCAGATCGTATCGGTAGGATAGAGAATGATGCCTCCTGAAAGAATGACTTCAGCTGCTATTTGGACTTCAGTATCAATCATGTATACACTCCAGATAAACATTATAAAGCGAGGGAATGGTCTGCTCTTCTCTGAACTTCAGAGCATGTGCGCCT
>JAYEOJ010000513.1:0-2226 GCA_034722835.1 Bacteroidota bacterium
CAGGGTGCAGTCCGAACAGGTAAAGCCTGAAATCATCCCCGAAAGATGTATTGGTTGCGGAAGTTGTGTGGCCGTCTGCGGTCCGGGCGCCATTGAAATCAGGAATTCCAAAGATGAACTCAGGAAGATTCTTGGAGCGGGAAAAAAGGTTGCCGCACTGGTAGATCCTTCCATTGCAGGAGAGTTTCCGGATATCACAGACTACAGGAAGTTCGTACAGATGCTCCGAACCCTGGGTTTTCACTACATCCATGAAGTGGCTTTTGGCGTGGACCTGGTGGCCATGGCCTATAAGAAGCTATTCAAAGAGAGCAAGGGAAAATACTACATTATGTCGAACGACCCGGTAACAGTTTCCTTTGTAGAAAAATACAGACCCGGACTGGTACCCAACCTGGCTCCAATCGCCCCCCCGGTAGCCGCGACGGCCAGGGTGGTCAGAAAGATTGCCGGCGAAGAGGTGGCCCTGGTCCACATCAGTCCCCTGATCGCAAGCAAAGATGAGATCAGACGATTCGAAGGAGCCAGTCGCATTGACCTGGCCATCACCTTCGTAGAACTCAGGGAGCTCTTTACCGAGGCCAACATCCAAGAAACCGATCTTGAGTATAGTGATTTTGATGCTCCACTGGGCTATAAAGGATCCTTCTTCCCTGTGGCCAACGGAATCATCCAGGCCGCAGGTATTCAGGAAGAGCTACACCTCACCCCGGTAATCACTGTGGAAGGACGTAGAATGATGGATGCCCTCGATGAATTTGAAGAGAATATCGGGACCATAAAACACCATTTTAATCTCTTTTATAAAGAGTTCCTGATGGGAAGAGGAACCAGTGCCGGTGGCAAAAGGCTCCTGAGGCAGAGTCAGCTTATCAAATATGTGGAGAAGCGCTTAAAGATACTGGACAGGAATGAATGGGAGGCCAACATCACTGAATTTGCCATGCTGAATCTGAAGCGCACCTTCCGGACAGATGACCAGACCCTTCCCATCCCCTCTGATAATACGCTGAATAAAATACTGAAGGAAATTGACCAGCAGAAACCTTCTGAAGTGGGTTGCGGCGCATGTGGTTATGCCAGCTGTACAGACTTTGCCGTTGCCATCGCACAGGGCCTTGCTATTCCGGAGATGTGCAACACCTATGCATCCAGGAACAGGCAGGATCATATCCAATCACTGAAGATCAGCAATGAAAAGCTGGCCCAGGCTCAGGAAGCGCTTAAGAAATCGGAACGTTCTGCCCAAAAAGAAAAAGAGGCTGCAAGGGAGGCTTCTGAAATCGTTCGCCGCATGCTACATAAACTACCTTCCATGGTGGTAATCTGTGATATGAACCTGAAGATCATCCAGACCAATGATAGTTTTATCGACATGCTTGGTGAGGATGCCCGGGAGATCAACGAGGTGGTACCCGGACTTGCCGGTGCCGATCTGAAAACCCTCCTTCCCTACAATTTCTACAACCTCTTTACCTACGTGCTTGCTCAAAATGAATCCATTACCAACAGAGATATTCATCACGAAGGCAAGATGTTGAATGTAAGTGTTTTTGTCATAGAAAAAAATAAGATTGTTGGAGCGGTAATCCGTGATATGTCGGCCCCCGAAGTGCAGAAAGAAGAGGTCGTAAAACGACTTAACGAAGTGATTGATAAGAACCTGGGGCTGGCACAGCAAATTGGTTTTATTCTGGGCGAAGGAACTTCAGAAGCAGAACGGATGCTCAATTCAATTATCGAATCGTATAAGCCCGGGAAGGACGATCGATGAGCGGTAAATTTTATATTGAGGTTGCGTGTGATCAGCGCAACTTTGGCAACGAGCGTATTTGCGGAGATGTGTTTCTCAGCCGTAAGGTAAAAGAGGAGAACCGAACCATTGTGGTTCTGTCCGATGGAATGGGACATGGGGTCAAGGCCAATGTCCTTGCCACATTAACAGCCACCATGGCAGTGAATTTCACCATAGAACATAAGGCTGTGGAGAGGATCGCCGAAATCATCATGAACACCCTGCCCGTATGCAGTGAAAGGCAGATGAGCTATTCCACCTTTACCATCGTGGATATAGAACACGACGGAGCAATTAATATCTTGGAATTTGACAATCCCCAGACCATCATCCTCAGAGACAACAAAGCTTTCGATCCCGGATGGAATTGCCTGGTCCTTGACAGTGAGAAAAACGCAGGCAAAGAGATCCTCTCCTGCCAGTTCGAACCC
>JAYEOJ010000514.1:0-2224 GCA_034722835.1 Bacteroidota bacterium
AATCGAGGCGCCAGATCCAATTGAGGCAATCAAGATCCGGATGGAGGAAATGCAATTAAAGCAAAAAGATATAGCCCCTGCAATGGGTGGAAAAAACAGAGCATCAGAAATACTGAACAGAAAGAGAAGACTGACTGTAGATATGATTCGAAACCTTTCAGAGAGGTTAAATCTATCGGCTTCCCTTTTGATTCAGGATTATAAGACTTCCGCATAAAGAATGCTTTATCCCCCATAGGCGATTTTCATCCCGGAAGGCCTGTCATTTATCCCGGGCCATTTTGACTTTATACCTCCTTTCGGACAGCGGCCCCCTTTATTTTTAAGTAGCGTGAGGCAGCTATAATTTGGAGGGAAATTAAAACCCCGCACATGAAAATATTACTGATCAGTCCGGCCTATCCCGATACCTACTGGAGTTTCAGGCACGCCCTGAAGTTTGTTTCCAAAAGAGCTGTCAGTCCTCCCCTGGGACTGCTGACCATTGCTGCCATGCTTCCGGATGCCTGGGAGCGAAAGCTGGTTGATCTGAATGTTCATCCCCTGAAGGAGGCGGAGATCCGCTGGGCCGATCTGGTCTTTATCGGAGGCATGTCGGTTCAGTCGGAATCGGCCCGGGAGGTAGTTCACAGGTGCAAAGAACTGGGAAAGACAATTGTCGCCGGAGGTCCGCTCTTTACAGGTGATGCGGATGCATGGTCGGAAATTGATCACCTGGTTCTCAATGAGGCGGAGATTACCCTGCCCTGGTTTCTGGCGGACCTTGAAAATGGCGTTCCCGGGAAAATTTACCAGACCGAGGAATATGCGGATATACAGCTTACCCCGGCTCCCGATTATTCCCTGATTGATGCTTCCGCCTATGCACAGCTGAGCCTTCAATACTCCAGGGGTTGTCCGTTTGACTGCGAATTTTGTGAGATCACTGCCCTGCTTGGGCGAAAGGTCAGATTGAAGTCCACCCTTCAGGTAATCGAAGAGCTGGATGTTGTCTACCATACTGGTTTCAGAGGCAACCTGTTTTTTGTGGATGATAATTTCATAGGCAACCGGAAGCGACTGAAGCAGGACCTTCTGCCGGCCATCATCGCATGGAACAATGAGCGTAACTATCCCTATACCTTTACCACAGAGGCCTCCATTAATCTCTCCGACGATGCCGAGCTGATGAATGCCATGGCGCTCGCTGGTTTTGAAAAGGTCTTTGTGGGGATAGAAACTCCCGATGAAGAAAGCCTGAAAGAATGCAATAAAAAGCTGAATACAGGCCGGAACCTGCTGGAAAGTGTGGCCACGATCCAGGCAGCCGGCATCGAAGTCTCCGCAGGATTTATTGTGGGATTTGACAGCGATACCAGCAGCATCTTCCAGCGTCAAATCGACTTTATCCAGAAGAGCGGGATTATTACTGCCATGGTGGGACTATTGAATGCACCCAGCCGGACCAGGCTCTATAAGCGACTGAACAAGGAGGGGCGTATACTGCAAACCGCCGATGGGGACAACACCAATTGCAACATGAATTTTACCCCTGTAATGGACAAGGAGCTTTTATTGAACGGATACCAGAAAATCGTCCACAACATCTACTCAAGCAAAGCTTACCATGAGCGGCTCTTAGGATTCCTTTCCCATTTCAAACCGCGTGTGGTCAACCGGGGGAGGATTAATAAAGAGAATATGATGGCATTACTGCGATCCATATTCTATCTGGGCATTCTGGACAAAAGCAGGATCTATTACTGGAGACTGATGTTCTGGAGTATTAGCAAAAGACCGGAAATGATTCCACTGGCTGTTACCTACAGCATCTATGGATACCACTTCAGGAAGGTGTACAGGATTGAGTAAAGCTTACATTGGGGCTGTCGGTAGTATTCACACAGATGCCTTCAGGGGGGAAGGGGTTTTCCCAGACGCATACTTCCTGCAGATTCGGCATTTCACGAATATCAATTTCAATACAAGCCCCTTCACAGACTCTGAAATCATTTGATTCACAGTTCCATTCAAGTGAACCCAGGAGGATGTTATTTGAAAGGTCCAGATCTGTTAACTGATTTCCTCCGCACCATAGCTCCAGCAATTCGGTCAGCATTCCAGGTTCCAGACTGGTAAGTTTATTATTATAACAATACAAGTATTGAAGTTTGGTATTATTCGAGAGATCCAGGGCAGCCAACTCATTGTCGATACAATTCAAATGTGTTAATTCCGTATTGTT
>JAYEOJ010000515.1:0-2216 GCA_034722835.1 Bacteroidota bacterium
CGGGATAGTATCACGGAGTTGCACCCATTCCCCACGTTCCAACTGGCTATACAGGCCATAGTGGATAAACATGCCGTATTTTGCCTCCTGGAACCATTGCAGGTTGGCTTGCCGGGGATCAGCATTGAAAGCCTCTTTATAGGTATCCAGGTAGGAGGGTACATTGGGTCCCTTTTCGCAGGAAAATGTTCCCATAATCAGGAACAGCAGGATCAGATTTTGTACTGTTTTCATCAGAGATATTTTTTTAAATTAATAATAACGCAGTGCTTCCACAGGATTTCTCCGGGCAGCCCGCCAGCTTTGCCAGCTAACGGCCAGGATGGCCACCACCACGGCTATCAGGACTGCAAGCGCAAAGACCCACCAGTCCAGCCGGGTCTTGTAGGCAAAGCCAGCCAGCCACTTTTGCATAAAATACCATCCCAGTGGAATCCCGGCCGCAATTCCTGGCAGGATCCATTTCAGAAAACCCAGGTTCAGCATCCAGAGGATCTGAGCTTCCTCCGCTCCGTTTACCTTCCGAATCCCTATCTCCCGTATCCTCCTTCTTGCAGCATACTGGGCCATCCCAAAGAGGCCCATGCAGGACAGCAGGATGGCGATCAGGGAAAGCAGGCGAATACTTTGCGCCCGTTTTTCTTCCTGCGTATACTTGGCCTGCATCCATTCATCGTAGAATTCATAGTTAAAGGCAAATCCGGGTGCATGCTTTTTAAATACGTCTTCCACGCTGGATAGTGCTTTGCCGATATCACCCGGGTGAAAGCGAATGCACAGGTGAGCCACATCCGGTTCATTGCGGATCTGCAGGTTGCCCATGGGTGTGTACAGGTCCTCAAAATGGAAATCCCTGAAAGCGCCTACCACCTGGTAGCCGAATATTGTGCGGTTTTCAGCCGAATCCCATCCCCCCAGATCGTTAAGCAATGATTCATTGATCAGGGATATATCGGTTGATTCGGCTGGAAAAAAGTTGCGACCGTACATCAGTTCCAGTTCAAAGGTTTCCAGGAAGCGGTAATCGGCTGAAATTTGTGAAACGTCCAGGTTCTCATTACTGGAGTAGTCCCAGATGGCACCCGGGGTACCCATGGAGGCGCAACAGCTTTTTACTACGGCCAGGGAATTGATATCTTCCATCATGGCAGGTACATTGTCTTTGATCCGGTAATGGACCATCAGGCGGACCAGCAACTCGGTGCTGTAACCCAGATCCTTGTCATGCACATATCTGAGTTGCTTGACCAGGATGATCACGGAGATAATCAGGGCGACCAGAACCGTGAATTGCAAGATGGTGAGCAGACGGCGTACATCCAATCGGCTCCGGCTAAGTCCGACCTGCCTTAACAACATTTCACGGGGCTGCAACCTGAGAATGGCCAGAGCCGGGTAAATCCCCGAAACAACTGCCACAAGGGGCAGTCCGGCTAGCACCAGCACAATGGCCAGGGGATCTTTCAATACCAAAAATAAATCAATTTCCTTCCCCAGGATGCCACCCAGTACGGGCCTCAGTAAGATGGCAAGCACAAAAGCCAGTACCAGGGCCAGGACCACCTGGAAGAATGCTTCCCGGATAAACTGCCGGATCAGCCAGGGGCGATCCGCACCAAATACCTGCTTGACTCCAAGTTCATGCAGTCGGCCCGTGCTCTGTGCAATGGTCAGATTGATGTAATTAAATACAGCAAGGATCAGAATGATCAGGCTGAGCCAACCCAGCAGGCTCAGGAGTTTAACATTGGCATGTGAGAGCCCATCCCAGTGGGTATTGATATCAAAGTAAGCGTCTTTAAAGGGATGAAGGGAGTATTCCTGGTCTTCATACCAGTCCAGGTAGGGATGAATCAGGGCAGTCAGGGTATCCTGAAGAAGCTCCGGCCCGTAAGCAGGGTGAAACTTCAGGAAGATGTTATACAGGTAAGCTTGTTTATCACCGGTCGAGGTCAGGCTGTACTGGATCCGGAGATCGGCGCTGCAAAATAATTCTCCCTGAAGGGAGCTCTTTTCCGGGAAGTCCTCTACCACAGCCACCACTTCCAAATCGTGTTTGTGAGCAACATTCAGGATCTCTCCAATGGGATTGGCATCCCCGAAAATTTTTTTTGCGCCGCTTTGAGTTAGTACCGCCTGGTGAGGATCCCGGAACAGGGCTTCTCTTTGACCGGAAATAACTGGCTGGGAGAATACCTGGAAGAAGCCGGAATCGG
>JAYEOJ010000516.1:0-2214 GCA_034722835.1 Bacteroidota bacterium
GGGCTACCTTGGCAAAGATATCATGGGAAGCGGATTTGATTTTGACCTGACTGTTTACCAGGGCGCCGGGGCTTTTGTTTGCGGAGAGGAGACTGCATTGATGGAATCCATCGAAGGGAAGCGCGGATTTCCAAGGATCAGACCTCCTTACCCGGCGGTAAAAGGTTTGTGGGGGGCACCCACACTGATTAACAATACAGAGACCTTTGCCCAGATCTCCTACATCATGAAGAACGGGGCAGGTGCATTTAATAATGTGGGGACCGAGTCTTCACGGGGGACCAAAGTTTTTGCGCTGGCCGGGAAGGTGGCGCGGGGCGGACTCATCGAGGTGCCCATGGGAATGACCATCCGTGAGGTGGTCATGGAGATCGGTGGTGGTGTTGCCGGTGGCAGAGAGTTTAAGGCTGTGCAGATCGGCGGACCATCAGGGGGATGTGTTCCGGCGTGGAAGGCCGATACGCCCATTGACTTTGAGTCTTTGAAGGAGGTTGGAGCCATGATGGGTAGCGGGGGACTGGTCGTTCTGGACGATGCCGATTGCATGGTGGATATTGCTCGTTACTTTCTGACCTTTACCCAGAATGAGTCCTGCGGGAAGTGCAGCTTTGGTCGAATAGGAACCAAGCGGATGCTGGAGATCCTGGACAGGATAACCGAGGGCAGGGGTAACGAAAAGGACCTGGAGAACCTGGAGGACCTGGCCAACTGGACCAGGAAGGGGAGCCTGTGCGCCCTGTGTGGTACAGCTCCCAATCCCGTTCTTTCCACACTCCACTATTTCAGGGAGGAGTATGAAGCGCATATCCGGGGGGAGTGTCCGGCCGGAAAATGCAAGGCCCTGATCAAGTATGAAATCACAGACGATTGCATCGGGTGTACCCTCTGCGCGCAGGATTGCCCGGTGGATGCCATTGCCTTTAAGCCCCATGAGAAGCATGAGGTGGACAACGAATTATGTATTCAGTGTGATGGCTGCAGGCAGGTATGTCCTGAGAATGCGGTCATCGTCAGATAGGAAAGCGAGAAAAGAATAGTGGTCAAAATAAAAATAGATAACAGGGAGCTGGAAGTTGCTGAAGGCAGCGTGCTGATGGAGGTGATCCGGGACATGGGCATTGAGGTGCCTTCCATGTGCTACCTGAAAGATGCTGAACGCTTTACCTCCTGCATGGTATGTGTGGTAAAGGATCGAAACAGCGGGAAGATCCTTCCATCCTGTTCACTGGAGGCGGTGGAGGGCATGGATATTATCAGCATGGACGATGAGGTGCGGGAGGCGCGGAAGAACGCCCTGGAACTGCTGCTCAGTGAACATGTGGGCGATTGTGAAGCACCCTGTCAGCTGACCTGTCCGGCCCATATGGATATTCCTCTTATGAACCGCCTGCTGGCTGCCGGGAAATTCCATGAGGCCCTGGTAGTGGTAAAGAAGGATATAGCGCTCCCCTCCATCCTTGGCCGTATCTGTCCGGCCCCATGTGAAGGTGCCTGTCGCCGGAAATCCATCGATGAGCCGGTCTCCATCTGCCTCCTGAAGCGATTTACGGGAGACGAGGATCTGGCAGCTGAAGCCCCCTGGAAACCGGAACCGGCACAGGCCAGTGGCAAACATGTTACCATCATTGGTGCAGGTCCGGCCGGACTTGCAGCAGCCTACCATCTGGCCCTGAGGGGACACAGCTGCCGGGTGATTGATCGCAACAGCATGGCGGGAGGCAGCCTGTGTAAAGAAGTTAGTGAAGAAGAGCTTCCGGCTTCGGTCAGACAGCAGGAGATCGATCAGATTGCAGCCCTGGGAGTGGAATTCAGCCTGGGTTCAGCCGTGGATGCAAAGCAGTTCAGTGATCTTGAGAAAAACAGCGATGCTGTTGTGGTGGCCACGGGAAAGGGCGAAAGCGGCATCGCACATTGGGGCCTTCCCATGCAACCTAAAGGAGTGGAGGCCGATGGGAACACTTACCGGGTAGGAGACAGCAAGGTGTTTGTGGTGGGCAGTGCATTGAAGCCCTCCAAACTGGCCATCCGTGTATTGGGACAGGGCAAGGAAGCTGCCTTTAGTGTGGACCAGTTTCTAAGGGGACAGGCGGTCCGGGGAGAATCCTTTCTCTTTAACTCCCGCTTTGGAAAGCTGGTTCCGGCTGAATATGCAGAATATATGAAGGAATCGGTGGAGGGCCCTCGTCTGGAACCGGCCAGGAAGGAAGATGGCCT
>JAYEOJ010000517.1:0-9184 GCA_034722835.1 Bacteroidota bacterium
AATCTGCAGATTCAAAATATCTTCAACTTTCTTTGGTAACATGGATAATTCGTTATTAGTTAATGATTATTACATATTTTCAATGATGGCAGAGCCAAATTCGGAACACTTCAATTCCTTTGGATCATCCATTAATCGGGCGAAGTCATAGGTGACAGTCTTCTTCATAATGGCTTCCTGAAGCCCTTTAATTATCAGGTCCGCAGCCTCATCCCAACCCATATACTGTAGCATCATAACTCCGGAGAGAATCACAGATCCCGGATTCACTTTATCCAGTCCGGCATATTTCGGTGCGGTACCGTGTGTGGCCTCAAAAATGGCATGTCCTGTCTCATAGTTAATATTGGCCCCCGGTGCGATACCGATTCCGCCAACAATAGCTGCAAGAGCATCTGAGATATAGTCACCGTTCAGGTTCATGGTGGCAATGACCGAATATTCGGCCGGACGGGTCAGGATCTGCTGCAGGAAGGCATCGGCAATAACATCTTTAATAAGAATCTTTCCCGCCTTAAGCGCTGCATCCTGGGCCTTATCTGCACTGGCCTTCCCCTCTTTTTCAGCAATTTTATCGTACTGATTCCATGTAAACACCTGGCTTCCAAACTCTTCCTCAGCCAGCTCGTAGCCCCACTGCTTGAACTGTCCCTCGGTGAATTTCATGATGTTCCCCTTATGAACCAGAGTTACAGATGGCAGATTATTGCGCACTGCATACTGGATGGCACCCCGAACCAAGCGATAGGTACCCTCTTTGGAGATAGGTTTGATACCAATGGATGTACTTTCCGGAAAGCGCATTGTGGAAACACCCATTTCTTCCAGAAGGAACTTCTTGATTTTTTCCCCTTCCGGAGTATCAGTCATCCACTCGATGCCTGCATAGATATCTTCTGAGTTTTCACGGAAAATCACCATATCGGTGGTATCGGGCTTTTTCACCGGAGATGGAACTCCTTTATAATATCTGACCGGGCGAAGACAGACATAGAGGTCAAGGATTTGCCTCAATGCTACATTCAGCGACCTGATCCCTCCTCCAACCGGAGTTGTAAGGGGTCCCTTAATCCCCACAATATGCTCATGTATAATATCCAGGGTTTCTTCGGGCAACCATTTGCCTGTCTTGTTATACGCCTTCTCACCAGCATATACTTCTTTCCATATGATCTTCTTCTTGCCTTTGTAGGCTTTTTCAACAGCTGCATCCAATACCCTGACGGATGCGGCCCAGATGTCAGGGCCGGTACCATCACCCTCAATAAATGGTACAATAGGAAAGTCGGGAACCGTTATCTTCCCGTACTGATTGGTAATTTTTTTTCCGGTCATGTTTCTATGATTATGGTTTCAGTATAAATTTACAATTTAAAGTCCTGAATGTTCAATCGTCAAAATCCAGATTAAAGCGCGTTTTCAGTTTCCCCAGTTCAGGATTCTTCTTGAGCAGGTATTCCATTTTATCCTGTTCAGTATATATCTTTTTACCATTTTGCTCGTTTTCAGACACTTCGGTAATGATTTCAAGGCCTGAGAGACCGGTGGTTTCCTGAATATATGCCGCCAGTCCGGATCTGATATTCTTGATAAAATTATCCTTTTGCGATTCGCTGTTTAACAGCACCATCAAAGCACCATCGGCCCGGACCACGGGCCTGTGATTAATCAGTGTACTGTAAATACGTGGTTTAAGCTTCTCCACAGAAGCTGCATAATTGTTCCATGCACGAATAATGGCATCGGGATCGGCCACGCCCTGTTTCTCTTCAGATGAAAGCTCCTGCTCCACCGGCGCTGCAACATTTTTATCATCCGGCACTTCGGGAACAGAGCTGGCTCTCAGACTGTCTTTTATGGAAATGCCCCGGGATCTGACCATGCTGCTGGCGCCATTTCCGGTCTGGGGAGTTGCTTCGGCAGCAGGTTGGACTTTTTGTTCAGGTGCAGGAGCTGCGGGTTCAGGCTGGACAGGCCTGGCAGGAGCCTCTGGCTCAGCTGCCGGTTTTTCTTCTTCCTCCTGAGCCGGGGGATCAGTTACTGCTTTTTTTTTTGAAACCTCGGAAAGGTTGGCCAGCTTAACCAGTGCTAATTCAATGGTGAGCCGTTGATTCCGGCTGCTTCTGAACTGTATGTCGGCCTGGTTGCAGATATCCAGTCCCTCATAGAGAAATGGCAGTGATACTTCAGCCGATTGAGCCAGGTACTTTTCTTTTATCCCTGCACCTACCTCCATTAGTTGAATGGTTTCCGGATTTTTACATACCATCAGGTCTCTCAGGTGTGCAGCATAACCGTTAATAAAATTACGGGAATCGAAGCCCTTTGAAAGAATCTCATCAAAAAGAAGCATGGCCGATGCCACATCTCCCTCCAGAAGGGAGAAGGTGAGTTTAAAGAAATATTCATAGTCCAGGATATTCAGGTTATTTATCACATCCTGGTAGGTTATCTTTTCTCCTGCAAAGCTGACCACCTGGTCAAAAATGGAGAGTGCATCCCGCATGGCACCATCTGCCTTCTGGGCAATCACATGCAGTGCATCCTCTTCGTACTCCATCTGTTCCTTCTGGGCAATCTGCTTCAGGTAATCCACTGCATCTTCAACCCTGATCCGGTTAAAGTCGAATATCTGGCAGCGGGAAAGGATGGTTGGAATAATCTTGTGCTTCTCCGTGGTGGCCAGAACAAATATGGCATGAGCAGGCGGCTCTTCCAGGGTTTTCAGAAAGGCATTAAATGCAGCCTGCGAGAGCATGTGCACCTCATCTATTATATATATACTATAGCTTCCAATCTGCGGAGGGATTCTCACCTGCTCCGTCAGGCTTCGGATATCATCTACCGAATTATTGGAAGCTGCATCCAGTTCATGAATGCTGTAGGAGCGGTTTTCATTAAAGGAGATACACGACTCACAGGTATTACATGCCTCTCCGGAATCTGAGATATTCTCACAATTGATGGTTTTGGCAAAAATCCTGGCGCAGGTGGTCTTCCCCACCCCCCGGGGACCGCTGAACAGGTAGGCGTGTCCGAGGTGCTCATTCAATATGGAATTCCTGAGTGTTGTTGTAATGGAGGGCTGACCCACCACATCGACAAAACTCGCCGGTCTGTATTTTCTGGCTGAAACAATAAACTTCTCCATATGCGCATGCTAAGATAGCAAAAAACCAAATTGAAAAGTAAGTCTCTTTTTTTGGCTGTTAATCAAAAACTTCCTACTTTTGCAGTCGATTTTTTATTAACTAAATATTTATACATGTTGAATCAATACGAAACCGTTTTCATTGCTACTCCCGTTTTGTCTGAAAGCCAGATGAAGGAAGCGGTTGCAAAATTCAAAAAGATTATCACCGATAGCAAAGGTGAAGTCGTTTATGAAGAGGACTGGGGGCTGAAAAAGCTGGCCTACCCTATTCAAAAAAAATCCACTGGATTTTACCATCTGATCGAGTTCAGGGCGGAGCCCGACCTGATCGCCAAACTTGAAGTTGAATACCGCAGGGATGAACGCATCCTTCGCTTTCTGACCATGAAAATGGAGAAATACGCGGTTGCTTATGCAGAGAAGAAGAGAGCAAGAAAATCAGCAGAACAAAAACAGGAGACCGAGTAATGGCACAGGACAATTCAGAAATCAGATATTTAACTCCACCAACGGTAGAGATTAAGAAAAAGAAGTATTGCAGGTTCAGAAAGAACCGCATCAAATACATTGACTATAAAGATCCCGAGTTCCTGAAGAAATTCCTGAACGAGCAGGGAAAAATTCTTCCGAGGCGCCTGACCGGTACTTCGCTGAAGTTTCAGAGAAAAATTGCAGTGGCCATCAAACGTGCACGTCACCTGGCACTGCTTCCTTATGTAACTGACATGTTAAAGTAAAGGAGGAAGAGAAATGAATGTGATCTTAAAACAGGATATGCCCAATCTGGGACATAAGGACGACATTGTTACAGTGAAGAATGGTTATGCCAGGAATTACCTGATTCCAAAAGGCTACGCCGTCAATGCCACTGCACAGAATAAGAAGGTCCACGAGGAGATCCTCCGTCAGCGTGCCCACAAAGAGGAGCAACTGAAAGAGGCTGCCACGCAGCTGGCCGAAGAATTGAAGAAGGTTAGCCTGACCATTGGTGCCAAGACCAGTACAAAGGGTAAAATTTTCGGTTCTGTGAATACCATCCAGATTGCCGAGGCCTTAATTGAAAAGGGATTCGATGTGGAGCGGAAGAACATCTCCATCAAAGACGATCTGATCAAGGAGATTGGAAGCTACTCTGCCACCGTCAAACTTCACAGAGAGGTGCTGGTAGATATTCCCTTCGAGATTATTTCCGAATAAACTTATCTTTAGATATAATGAACCGTCCGGGAGATCCCCGGGCGGTTTTTTTTAGAAGTTATCCACCCAGGACTTCCTCTTGTTGTATTTCAGATCCTTCAGGATGGAGGATTTGGCATTGATCTGGAAGTTATAGGACTTATATGTGCCGAAGGGCACCACTGAAATCCGCATCTCCCAGCAATGGAGATCCCTGTATATACTCAGGTTGGTTGTAGTAAAGGACCGCTTGTCTATGTCATACCCGGTATTAAAACCAATCTTCCAGTTGGGTGATAAACTGAAATCGCCCGAGGCTCTTAAGGTCTGAACAATCTTTGCTTCATCCATGGGTTTGCTGTAACCGAAGCTGTAGTCGATGCGCAGCGACCATGGAATATCAAAATCAACATAGTCCCCGTAAAACTCTTCCACGTTTGGATCGTAATTATCATTCGGATCGTCTCCAGCCATATCCTGCCTGTTCAACTGAGATTCACTATCCATATCCTCCTGCCCTTCCTTGCTCCCAGGCTTCTCCTTCTTCGATTTAAGGGTGAATCCTGCCGATACACTGGTACCTGTTAAACGAAGGGGTTTGCCTGTCTGAGAAAACCAGGTTTCCCGTGTTCTTGAGATGTTGCTTGCAGTATCATACCCAAAAGGGTCCAACACCCCCCTGAAGGAGAGGTTCAGTTTGTCTTTAAAAATCCTGGTATTTCCAGAAAAGCTAATGGGGGTCCAGGCTGGTGTCAGCGTATCTGTGTGAAACAGATTCAGGCTGGTACTGAATCCCAGGTTGTCCAGCAATTTGACCTTCTCCAGTTCATCAATGGTATCCGCCTTCGATCGCATCTTTGCCTCAATGTTATTACGCAGGGAAAAATTCAGCGAACCGGAGGCTCCTCTGGCTGTGGGAGTTCCATAAATCTGATCCTCATAAATGGAGTAGGTGGTCACAGTATCCCCAGTTTCAGGATCGACCAGGTCACGGTAGTAATCGGCCTGGATGGCACTCAAATCCGGCACATAGGAAATTCCGGCCGTCGGAGTCATCACGTGTCGGATTTGTTCCAGCCTGCCCTTTCCCTTGAAGGTATACATTCCATAGACTTTTGGTGCAAATCCAGCTCCTATGCTGGGAAGAATTGATTGTGCATAGGATATTTTGTTAATGAGGGTGTCATATACAGTATAGTTACGTCGGATGAAGTTCCCCTGGTCATCATTCTCATCCTCATAAGTAAAGTATTTCTCAGTCTGTTTGGAATAAAGTATACCGTTGTATTTAATTGACGGGGTAATGGCAAAACTCTGCAGCATGGGGGTTTTTCTGAATGGCTTGATACTAAGGCTCAGGGGTATGCTGTGTTTGTAGCCGTTCTTCATATCATCCCATACCTGACTGGTAAACAGCAGCGAATCATAGGTGCTTATGCGATTCTCAAGCAGAGAGGTATAGCTTAACTGAATATCTTCATAAAATCGTTTGGGCCCTGTGCCTGATTTACGTTTGAAAGGCGTGATCCTGGACATGTTAAATGAGATCTTTGGCAGGGTCATATTTACTTGCTTGGTAGAGCTGTTCTGGGAATGGTTCAGGGAAGCACTCAGATTAAAGGGACTGTTGGGAAAAGATTTGGTATAGGAGATACTGGACTGCTTGGTATTTCTCATTACACTATTGATGTTCCTGGTGTGATTCTTATCGTAAGAAGAACTTGACAGGTTCACACTGGCCCTGAATGTACTGCTGGGATTGGCTCTGGAATCCTGATTGTGGCTCCATCCTATGGCGTAGTCCTTGCTGACAGTATAGGTATCCTCAATATTCTTATCACCCGAAACAT
Organism: Bacteroidota bacterium; assembly: GCA_034722835.1. Taxonomy (GTDB): domain Bacteria; phylum Bacteroidota; class Bacteroidia; order Bacteroidales. The sequence goes on from JAYEOJ010000517.1 coordinate 6,181, forward strand.
TCTTAAAATACCTCACATTCAGGTTGCCGCCGAAGCGATAATTCCATTTATAGTTGCTACCCACCCGGACACCCCATGTACCATTGGTATAAATATCACCTGTCACACGAAGATCCATATAATCGTTCATGGCAAAATAGTACCCCCCCTCCCTCAGGTAAAAACCACGTCTGTCCTCCTCCCCGTATTTAGGGATCAGGATTCCCGAAGTTTTGGTTGTTGAATTGGGGAAGAATCCAAATGGCAGGCCAATGGGTAGCGGTACATCAGCCAGAACAAGATAAGCGGGTCCGGCTATAATCTTGTCGCCCGGCATGCTGATCCCCTTGGTAATAGCAATATAAAAATGGGGATGTTCCGCATCACAGGTGGTGTATTTCCCATCCTTCAGGTGAACATGCCCGTTACTTTGTTTCTTGGTTTGTTCGGCATGCAGATAGCCTCCCTCCTGTTGGGTAACCACCTCTTCCACATAGGCTTTCTTGGTTTTAAAATTGTACCTCATCGTTTTAGACTCGAAGGAACTACTGGCATCAGTAAAAACGGGTTTTCCCGCCAGGCTGCCTGTTGAGTCAGGCAATCCGTTCGCAACCACAAGATTTGAATCCACCTCATAACGAATGTAATCGGCTTCCAGCGTGATGTCCTCGTAAGTGATGGTCGCATCACCAAAAAGCTCCACCATTCCACCATCCAGGGAAAAGATCAGGGAATCAGTTGCATTATACCTGACTTCTGCTTCAATCTCCCCTCCGGCAGATCGCTGTGCATCCAGCGTATCTGAGCTCAATGAATCGGCCACAGTGATGCTATCTGCCAATGCTTCATAGAAAGAATGCAGGTCCGCAGAATCCGCCAGCACAAGTGAATCGGGCTCCTGAGCATGCAATAAGCTGCCTGTCAGAGCAGTTAGTAAGATGATGAAAAATATCTTATGTCTGGCGTAAAGCAATATGGATAAACTTATATTTTTGTGATAAACGCAAAGGTAATGCCAATATATATAAAACGGTTCTTTCGAACCTTTCTTGTATCAACATTTTTAGCATTTCTCTTTTTCCCCGGAACAAGTGGAGATGTTGCTACAGACCCGCCCAAGGGGATCCGTACTGTTGTGATTGATGCGGGACATGGCGGAAGACTTCCAGGGGCAGTTGGAAAGATCGGTAAGGAGAAAGATATAGCTCTTGCGATTGCATTGAAAACAGGGGCCTACATCGAGGAGAATATCCCGGATGTAAAAGTGATCTATACTAGGAAAACAGATGTACATGTAGACCTTTGGAAGCGTGCAGAGATAGCTAATGAGGCTAAAGCAGACTTGTTTATTTCCATTCATGTAAATGCAATTCACAAACCCGAAATCCGGGGAACCCTGACCCTCGTACTTGGTCAGCATCGTTCAGATGAAAACTTTGAGGTGGCAAAGAGAGAGAACGAGGTAATCCTGCTTGAGGATGATTGGGATACTCGGTACGAAGGATTCGATCCCACTTCCACGGAATCCCATATCATGTTTTCTCTAATGCAGAATACCTATTTCAATCAGAGCATCCAGTTTGGGAATTATGTACAGGATCAATTCCGGGATCGGGCAGGTAGAAAAGATCTGGGTGTCAGGAGGCAGGGACTCCTGGTACTTGCGCAAACCTCCATGCCAGGAGTATTGGTTGAAACCGGCTTTATCTCAAATCCTGAAGAAGAGAAATATCTCCTTTCCGAATATGGACAGGATATTATTGCATCCGCTATTTTCCGTGGTTTCCGGGAATACAAAGAAGAAATTGACAGAAAGAACAACCTGACAGTCGTTGTTACTGAAGAAGCTATTGCCAGAACAGAAGACCATTCCGAAAGTACTGATCCGAAGTCACCCGACCAGATTATTTTTAGCATCCAGCTGGCTTCATCCAAAAACAAAATAGATACAGATCCATCATCCTTTAAAGGGTATGAACAGGTCATGGTCATTCAGGACGGCCGGTGGTTCAAATATATGGTAGAAAAGGAGATCAACTACCACAACGCACTGGAGAGGTGCAAATCCATAAAAAAGGACTTCCCTGATGCCTTTGTTGTAGCCTCCAGGGATGGGAAGATTGTTCCGCTAAATAAAGCTCTTGAAGAAATGAACCACTAGTATGAAAATAAGCAGCGAAGTAAAAGTTGGTTTGATCGGGATTGCCACCCTGTTAATCTTAATCTGGGGGATCAACTATCTAAAAGGCAGGAATATCCTTAACAGTACCTATACCATTCATGGGTACTATGAGAATGCGGGTGGACTGGAAAACTCTTCTCCCGTATTAATGAACGGTATAAAGATCGGGTACATAGAAGCCATTGAGCTTCAGCCAGAGCTATTGAAACCTGTGCATGTGATCATGCATGTAGAGAAGCAGTATCCTGTAAAACAGGGATCCAGAGCGATACTTTTCAGTGCTGACCTGCTGGGAACCAAGGCCATCCGTATTGAGTCGTCGGCGAAGCAGGGTGATATGCATCATCAGGATACCATCTTCACATCTTCTGAAGCCGATATGTTCTCTTCACTAAGTGCGCAGGTGATGCCTGTGATGGACCAAATCGGAGACCTGGCTGAATCATTGGACAGCGTGGTGCAGAAGCTGGATGAGCTTTTGGAATCGGATTCTCCTGCTGAGATGCTTGAGGACCTGTCGGAGATATCCGCCTCTCTTTCCACCTCTTTAAGTCCGGGTGGAGCACTGTATGCGAGTTTTCATAACCTGGAATCCTTTACTTCCATGCTGGAATCTCAAAAGGAAGAGATTGCATCTACCACCTCCCATCTGAATTCCATCTCCGCATCCTTAGATAGTGCGGGAATAGAACAGATTGCAGAGGAGTTGAAGGCTGCATCCGGAGCATTCACTCAATTACTTGAACAGGTAAACTCCGGGGACGGCAGCATGGGTAAATTAATCTATTCGGATACGCTCTACATGCATCTTCAAAATCTTGTAGCGGACCTTGACAGTCTGGT
>JAYEOJ010000518.1:0-2209 GCA_034722835.1 Bacteroidota bacterium
CATCATCATGTTTCAATAGATAGTTGGGCTCCGCATGTTCCACAATATCCATTTCGATCAACTCCCTGATCACATCCTGCACAGTCCCTTCATGCTCCAGCTGTATCAAAACAGTACTTGAGTTGGCATGTGATTCCAACTGGCTGCGCGGCTTTCTCATCTCTTTGATTACCACAACCTTGTGCTCCGAAGAGAAGTATTCAAAATCGCTGCTTTTAGCATTTATTCCTTTCAGAGTGGTCATCTCACTTCCTTTGAACCTGACAATCACCTGGTTTGGAATAATGGGTCCGTCTGCAGCTGACCCGGATACTTTTTGAATGGGTCCCAAATAACTTTGCTCGGCTTGTGCGGTCTGCTCAGCAAGAGGTTCAATAATGGTTAATGAAGTGGGAGTCACATTGATATCAGGTTCAGGAATACCCATGATCTCAACAGTTCCACTTCTGACACCGCTATTGTTTGATTCATCCGATTCGCTTACATCATCGTTAACATCAACAAGAAGCCCCAGATAATAGGTCCCCTGTGAAACATCAGGCACCTGCCAGCTGGTACTGACCATTGTTGATGCCCCTGCATTTATAACCGGGAAAGAAACAAGCGGCCCAAGCTGCATATCTGAGGTGGTCACGGAATTATCAACCGACATTACAATCATCGATTCATGTGCACCTGCATTCACCCCGCCGATATTCTCTTCAGTTATATCTGAATAGATGGTACTGCCTATGTTCCATTGGCTCTCTGACAGTGTCATGCTTAGCGGGGCCAGGTCCGGTTCCCCTGAATCCTCCACGTATTTCTGAATAAGTAAATCATCAACAAAAGCTCCTTCAAAATTCACGCTGTAATCACTCTCAAATATCAGGGCAACATAGACTGATGACCCACCTGTCACATCTCCAATGGTCGGGACATTATTCAAATCCATGTTTTGGTTGCTCCAGCCATCTGTATTTCCAGAGATTTGAAAACCATAGAAGTTGACAGCATCGATAGAAACCATGTATTTGAAGTAATCATACCCACTTTCGGAATCCAGCCAAAGCATAAAGTCCAGTTCGGCACCAGTGGCATCACTTAAATCAAAGGGGCCGTATATCGCCCAGGTATTCATGTCCACAGGGTATGTTGCTGGCGGGGTAACAGCGGCCGTTCCCATACCAGCGCAAAACATGCTCCAGGAACCAGTATTGGACCTGTATGAATTATCATCCCAATAGGCATCTGCAAAACCGCTGGCCGGGTAGCAGTCCCATCCAACGGCAGGGAAAGAGCCCTCAAAGGTTTCGTAGGTGATCACCTCCCACCCCGCTTCAGGATTAAAGTCGTCGGGATTAATATCTTCTTTTGAATCATTGTCTATGCCTGAATTATATTGCACATTGGCATTGTTAACATCCAGGACCTCACTAGCCAGCTCGATTCTCCCGGGTAAGGAACTCCCCTTTTCCGGCTTCTCCCATGCCTCAACAGATGCAGCTTTAAGAAGATTTGAGGGATAGACCTTATCATCCTCACTCATTGAAGTATGGAAACGTGCATTTTGATCCACTCCGTCTTGCAGAATGATGAAGTTATTCCCGGTCGTATCCAGTGGTTCTGCACAAACAACTTTCCCGTCTTTTACAGCAATTTTCATAAAGGGTAAGGTGGTCTTGGTCTGACCGGACAAGTGGTTACCTGACCCGAACAGGATCACCATTGCCAAAACAGGGAGGAAAGTTCTTTTCATATAACATTCAGCTTATAGGGGTCTAGCAATTTTAACATGTTAATAACTAAACCCGGCCCTGCTATTAAGGTAAGTGCATGATTAGCAACTTGATTAACTTATAAAAGTTACAAATAAAAAATGGTTTATCAATGTTTTTTTGATGCTTGCATGCTGAGAGTAGCTGAGGAGCGGAATTATAGTTATGAGTGTTCCCTATCTGATACAATGTCCGGACAATTCCCGCGCAGACCTACAGCCAGAATAAAATAGTGGGCAGCTGCCATCTCACGATGATCAGGGGCGTGCGTGGATTTCTTTGGCGCCGTACCAGCTGTTAATTTCTCCCCAGGGGATCAGGTCGGGTTTCTTAAAGGCCATTTGCACCCCTTCCAGGGGCTCACCCCTGATCTCCACGTAATCCAGGGAGGTGGGCTTCATCCGGGCACGGATGGCCATGGCCAGGGTGGCTACCTCGTTTTTATGAAAACC
>JAYEOJ010000519.1:0-2207 GCA_034722835.1 Bacteroidota bacterium
CGAATTCCGTTGCCATAGAAGATAATTCATTTTTAAATCTAAATATTTCCATGGCCACGGCATCGATCAGTTTGGATATGGCGGTGGTTACGGCAGGAAAATTTGAACAACGTTTGGCAGATGTGACTGTTTCGATGGATATCATCCAGCCTGAATTCCTTGAAAACAACAATACGGTCAACCTGGAAACAGCCGTAAACCAGACTCCGGGTGTTGATGTTATGGACGGACAGGCCAGCGTGCGGGGCGGCGGAGGATACAGTTATGGAGCAGGCAGCCGGGTGATGATCCTTCTTGATGGTTTGCCTATGCTTACGGCAGACGTCAATGAAGCCAAATGGAATTACCTCCCTGTAGAAAATATAGCGCAGGTGGAGATCATGAAAGGTGCATCCTCGGCTTTGTATGGGTCATCTGCACTGAATGGTGTAATCAACGTACGGACTATGGTTCCCGGTAAAAAACCACAGACTAAGGTTTCTTTATTCGGGGGAATGTTTATGAAGCCCCGAAGGAAAGAAACTTCCTGGTGGTGGGATGCCAATCCCCTTTTCGGTGGCGCCAGTTTTTCCCATTTGAGGAAAGTGGGCTCTGTCGATCTGATGTTTAGTGGCAATGGATTCAGCAATACAGGGTACAGGATGGAAGATTATGAAGAACGCATACGTTTCAGTGCCGGTTTCCGGCATCTTCCAAAGAAAGCCAAAGGATTAGCCTATGGATTAAATGCCAGTTTCCAGGAACAAAACAGCTCCGATTTCCTGATCTGGCAGGATGCCGATTCAGGAGCTTTTTTACAGAATCCGGATGTCATCTCACCAACCAGGGGCAGAAGGTTCAACGTTGATCCATATGTGCTTTTTTATGGTGAAAAAGGCAGCAAGCACAGTCTGAGGACCAGGTTTTACAGGGTATATAACCGTTTTGACGATGATCCTGATAAAAATAATGGCTCGGACCTGTATTATGGTGAATATCAATATCAAAAGACTTTTACAAGTGGGTTAAACTGGACTACAGGGCTGATAGGTTCTTATGCGGAAACCAATGCCGAGCTTTATGGAGACCATTACAGCAGCACTGTCGGGATCTATACGCAGTTGGATCAGAAATTCTTTGATCGCCTGTCAGCTTCCCTGGGCTTGCGATGGGAAAGATATTCACTGGATAAGTCAAAGGATGCTTCGAAACCGGTGCTCAGGGCAGGTGTCAATTACCAGGCAGCGGAATTTACCTTTATCAGGGCATCTTACGGGCAGGGCTACCGCTTCCCCTCTATTGCTGAGACCTATACCTCGACTTCACTGGGCAGTTTGAACATATTCCCAAACCCTGACCTGAATCCCGAAACCAGCTGGAGCACAGAGTTAGGTGTCAGGCAAGGTTTCAAGCTGGGAACATGGACAGGTTTTGTTGATGCCGCCTTGTTCTGGAACGAATACCAGGACATGATCGAGTTTACCTTTGGAATATATCATGAGGACAGCACAGGAATACCTGGATTAGACGACATAGGGTTTAAATCCTTAAATGTCGGTGATGCCAGGATCACGGGTGTTGATTTGCTATTGGGAGGATCAGGATATTGCAGGCAGGTCTACCTGGAGCTCTTCACCGGCTACACTTACATGAACCCCATGGAAATCAATGCTGAAGATGGAGAAGAACAGGTTTTGAAATACCGTTACCGTCATTCCGTGAAGGGTGATATTGAACTGACATGGAAAAAGCTTTCCGGAGGAATGAATTTGATTTATAATAGTCATATAGAACGGATCGATGAGGCTTTTGAAGAGGAGATACTGGGTCAGGAGATCTTCCCGGGCCTGAAAGATTACAGGCTAAAAAACAACAAGGGCTTTGTGGTATTTGATTTCCGGGCAGGGTACCAGATTACCAGAGCATCGAAGCTGGCATTGATCGTGAAGAATTTATTCAATAAAGAATACATGGGCCGGCCGGGAGATATTATGCCGCCAAGGAGTATTACCTTGCAATATAATTTGGGGATATAGAAAGTTTGAATACCGGCCATTGCTACTCTGCCCCCACTCAAACCCCCCATAGCTGGAAAGAAAAGCATAGATGAAAGCTGCAGTCCCTTCTCTGCCCCCACCCAAACCCTCCCCCACACGGGGGAGGGCAATCCACAGATGCATGAAGCAATCCTTCTTCTGCCCCCTCCCATACCCTCCCCCACACGGGGG
>JAYEOJ010000520.1:0-2207 GCA_034722835.1 Bacteroidota bacterium
AAACTGGGTGATAATGTGGTGTTAGAAACACTTGTTAATCTGAATCCGGTCAGCACCCGGGAGACGGATCCCTTTGTGCAACTGGTTTATGATGTTTGCAGGATTGACAGGCAACATGATACCTGGCCAAAAACGTTACCCTATGTCACTGATGGATCGGTACTACAACCCTATTACGGCGGGGTGCCAACCATCATACTCGGACCGGGTAAACCCGGGATGGCACACCAGACAGATGAGTATTGTTCAGTGAAGAATATAAAGCAATCCGTATCAATATATAAAAACATCATATTAAACAGGAGAAATGAAGATGAATGAGTATCCGGAAAAAATAGCCAGTGAAGCCCTGTTGGAAGAGATGTTATCCACGCCGACTGCCGAGTCTGTTCAGATGTTTTCAGAAATAGAGGGGGACCTTATGTTCCTCGGAATAGGGGGTAAAATTGGTCCTACGCTTGCAAGAATGGCCCTTAGGGCATGTAAAAAAGCAGGTGTTGAAAAACGTATTTATGGAGTCTCTCTTTTCGAATCGGATCAGCAACGCAAACAGATCGAGGATATGGGGATTGAAACCATACACGGGGATTTGCTGGACATGGACTTTATAAAAAGCCTGCCAAAAGCTAAGAATGTTTTCTTCCTGGCAGGTATGAAGTTTGGTTCTGAAGAGAATATCTCCCTCACCTGGGCTGTCAACTCCTATATGCCGGCGCTGGTTGCCGACTATTTCAAAGGATCAAACATTGTGGCGTTTTCCACAGGTTGTGTCTATCCCCTGGTGCCGGTTGAGTCGGGCGGATCACTGGAAACTGATCCACCAGTACCGGTTGGAGAGTATGCGCAATCCTGCCTTGGAAGAGAGAGGATGTTTGAATACGGGAGTAAACAAAATCAGACAAAAGTATGCCTGATCCGTCTTAATTATGCTGTTGAATTACGTTATGGCGTACTGGTTGATATTGCTCTGAAAGTGAAAAACCAGGAACCCATTGACCTCTCCATGGGATATTTTAATGTGATCTGGCAGGGTGATGTAAATGATGTGGTGCTTCGTTCCCTGGAAATATGTGAAAGCCCTGCAAAAATATTAAACATTACAGGAGCAGATATTTTATCTGTTCATGAAGTTGCCCTGGAATTCGGAAAATTGTTCAATGTAACACCCGAATTCGTTAATGAAGAGGCGCTTACGGCCCTGCTCAATAACGCTGAGCAGGCGTTTGAGTTTTTTGGCCGTCCGAAGGTATCCACCACACAGATTATCCAATGGATCGCCAGCTGGATCAATGAAGAGAGAGAAACCCTGGGCAAACCCACCCATTATGAAGTAAGAGATGGAAAATACTAATCAATTACCCGAAGAGATCCTGAAAGCCCTGCATAAGGGGGTTGTTATCCCGGCATTACCGCTTGCATTGGATAAAAACCGGAAGCTGGATGAGAAAAGGCAGCGGGCACTCATGAGATACTACCTGGATGCAGGAGTTGGTGGAGTGGCCGTGGCGGTGCATACTACCCAGTTTGAGATCCGGCTACCGCAAATAAAATTGTATAAGCCGGTTTTGAGAATTGGTAAGGAAGAGTTTGACCGGTTTGCTTCCGGGACAAACAGGCCGGTTATCAGGATCGCCGGAATCATGGGAAAAGCCAAGCAGGCCATAAGGGAAGCCAGCCTGGCTCTGCTGCATGGCTATCATGCCGGCCTGTTGAGCCTGGCAGCCTTCCCGGACGCTTCCAATCAAACCTTACTGGAGCATTGCAGGGCCATTGCCGAAATAATCCCTGTGCTTGGATTTTACCTTCAGCCGGCAGTGGGAGGCAGGGTGCTGGATGTTGATTTCTGGAGGGAATTTGCACAGATTAAAAATGTCATAGCCATTAAGATGGCTCCCTTTAACCGGTATCAGACACTGGATGTGGTGCGCGGTGTTATTGAATCGGGACGAGCGGATGAAATTGCGCTATACACCGGAAATGATGATAATATCCTGGTTGATCTGTTAACTGAATTTAATCTCTCCGTTGGACCGGAAGTGATTAAAAAGCGGATTGTAGGCGGACTACTGGGCCACTGGGCTGTCTGGACCCGTTCGGCAGTCAGGTTACTCGATGACATTCAGAAGGGAAATGTCAACGGGGATATGCAGCAACAACTGAGTCTGGGCATGCAGATTACTGATAGTAACGCTGCGTTTTTTGATGCA
>JAYEOJ010000521.1:0-2199 GCA_034722835.1 Bacteroidota bacterium
GATCACCCTGGTTTCCACTTCCCTGGGTGATTCCTTCACCACCTTCGGTTTCGCCTACACCCTGATTACCAAAGGCATCTCTGCCCAGGTTATTCAGTCTTTCGGCCTGTGCCTGCCGCTCACGCTCAATGCGCTCCTGCTCTTCGCGAGCTTCACGCTCGATACGTTCCTGCTCAATCCGCTGCCTTTCAAGCTCCTGCTGCCGCTGCCTTTCAAGCTCCTGCTGTCTTTGCCTCTCCAGCTCTTCAGCTGTGGGTTTCGGCTCTTCCTTCACCTGGACCTCTTCCACATCCTGGGTCTGGTCCACCTCTACGGGATCGGGTGGGGTATAGGCTTCCCGGGTCTCCTCCACCGGCTCGATATACTCTTCTACCTCTTCCTCAACGGGTTCCTGGGCCTGGGTGATCTCCTCATCGGGATTCCCGGCCTGCTGGTCATCTCCCATGGGCTCAAAATCGCCCAGTCCGAACTCATCTGTACCAAAATTCACCAGGATCCCTTCCTCTTCCGGGGGCGGATCGGGAAAAGTAAGTCCGGCAAACACCAGCACTAAAAGCAGCACTGCATGGTAGACAATGGTTGCTATGAGGCCTCTTCTTTTGAGCTTCATTGTATCTATATAACAATCAGTCCGATGGTCTGGTTCCAAGGATCACCTTGTAACGGTTTCGTTTGGCGATATCCAGGAAGATAAATACCTCTTCCATATTCAGGTTCTGGTCCGCATTCAGTCGTACCGTTGGAGCTTCACCATAGCTTTCCAGTTTCTTTCTGAGCACACCTTCCAGTTCGGTCATTCCGTACTCCTGGTCATCCACGTAAATGCTCTTATCCTGAGCGATGGAGACTACCAGTACCGGGTTGGCCTGGGTCTGGTTGTTACTCTCGGGAAGATGAACATCCCGTGCCGCAGGTGAGATTAAGGTGGAGGCAATCATAAAAAAGATCAGCAAGAGGAATACAATGTCGGTCATGCCCGACATGGCAAAGTTTTTATTGGTCTTATGTCTCGATTCTATGGCCATTACATTTGTTTATGCACCACTACAGTTGTTTTAGCACAATCGTATAATCTCTCTCAGCTGCCACATTCATGATCTTTACCGCATCTCCCACTGAAACGGCAGGTGAAGTAACCACCTTGATGGTGGGATCGGGAAGACCCTGCAGTTTGGATTCAAGTACCATGCCAAGATCATTCATCGAAACGGTTCTTCCGTCTACCGTGATGCGGCTCCCATTGTGAATGGTTACCGTGGGAATCCGCGATTCGCCCTGAATGGTGACCTGTCCCCGGCTGGGAAGCAGCATCTTTAATGCATTGGGAGCAATCAGTGTGGAGGTTAGCATAAAAAAGATCAGCAAGAGGAATACAATGTCGGTCATGCCCGACATGGCAAAATTATCCAGCACCCTGTTTCTGGGTTTCAGTGCCATCGTTTCCTATTTTACAGGTTCGTTAAGCAGGTCGATAAATTCCGAGGTCCCTGCTTCCATATTATTGATTACCTTATCAACTCTTGCAACCAGGGTGTTATATGCGAAATAAGCAATAATACCCACGGTAAGACCGGCCACGGTGGTGATCAGTGCCGTATAGATCCCGCCTGAGAGTTGTCCCACGTTGATGTTGTTTCCTGCAGTTGACATCTGGTGAAATGCCTGCACCATACCAATTACAGTTCCCAGGAAGCCAATCATGGGCGCACCCCCGGCCACTGTAGCCAGTGTGGGCAGTCCCCTCTCCAGTTTGTAGATTTCCAGCCGGCCTACATTTTCGATGGCGGCATTTACATCGTTGAGGGGGCGGCCAATGCGGCTGATCCCTTTATCGATCATCCGGGCCACCGGGTTGTCGGTGGTCTGACAGAGGGTATGGGCCGAATCAACCTTGCCATCAATAATGTAGTCCTTGATGCGGTTCATAAAGTTCTGATCCACCCTGGCAGCCTTCTTAATGGCGAACCAGCGCTCAAAAAAGATATATACTGCGATAAAGCTCAGGATCACTATGGGGAGCATGACCCAGCCGCCCTTTAATGCAATGTCGATAAAAGATTCTGTTGAGGTTCCCTGTATGCTACTGGTATCCAGATTGGTAACCTGAAGAATAATCAAGTTTTTCATGCGTGTTGAATTTCCGTCAAATATATGAAGTAAAACGGGATATACTCCCGTGTAGTATATCCCGTTATTAAA
>JAYEOJ010000522.1:0-2198 GCA_034722835.1 Bacteroidota bacterium
CCAGGTGATGCTTCATTTGAAAAACCATATCCGGATCATCATCCGCCAGTAAAATCGTCTTTTTACCTTCACTCATAACCAATAACTTACTAATTCCTCGGTAGCTTTATAATAAATTCTGTTCCCACAGGCCCTGTTTCAGAATTGGTATTGGACTTCACATCGATCTGTCCCCTGTGCATTTTTACGATCCCGTAGGTGGTAGCCAGTCCCAGTCCGGTCCCTTTGCCAATGCCCTTGGTTGTATAAAAGGGTTCAAATACTTTTTCCAGGTCGGCCGGAGCAATTCCCATCCCTTCATCCCTGATCCTGATAGTCACCCAATCGTCTCTGTCTGAGAGGCTTGCCGTAAGGGCTCCGCCATTGGGCATGGCTTCCATCCCGTTCTTCAACAGGTTGGAGATTACCTGCACCATCTGCTCCCTGTCAATCTCCACATATGGATTTGAAAGATTGTTCTCCAGGGTATAGCAGATATTTGCAGGAAAAATCATAGATGAGGTGCTTATTCTCATCAACTCTTCCAGGTCGCATTGCGCATATTTTACCTGGTTCTTCCTGGCAAAATTCAGTAAGCCTCCCACAATGGATTTACATCTCCCAGCCTGTTCCACAATTAGTTCCAGATCCTCCTTCAATTGTCGATTCTCATTACTTTCCTCAAGAAGCAGGTTGCTGTACATAATCACTACCCCAAGGGGATTGTTTAACTCATGAGCAATTCCCGCGGAGAGCTGACCCATATGAGCCAGTTTTTCACTCTGTCGCAGGGCCTGTTCCACGGAAAGTAACTTGTGATTTGAATCGGCCAGTTTATGAATGGTCTGATGAAGCGTGCCGATGGAATAAGGAAGGCACATTTCCACCTCGGCCAGACCCTGTGTGATGGCCCGGGCATGACTGAGGCAGGTGTCGTATCCGCATGCACCGCAATCCAGGTGATCCTGCTGCGAGAACTTGCCCATCTGGTGAAGCACCTTCTCAATGTCCTGATCCGATGATTCCCTGATGCGTTGATCATCCCTTCGGAAGGAACGACCAAGGTCCAGTTCAAGCTGTTCAGACCTTACCCCATTCACCTCTCCATCTGCCTGCCTGAGCCTTTCATGCAGGTGCTTGAGCACATGGCTCCTTCGTACAAATTTTTTTCCCTCAGGGCTTGTTCCCGGTCCCATGATACAACCCTCGCAACAGAGCAATTCAAGTTGCATGGATCCCAGTTTCCCGGAAGCATACTCCCGGATTGCCTCCTGGAAGTGAACCCGTCCTTCAGCAACGATAACCCGATGATCCACATGATTCCCCTCCAGATTCATGGCCTGAAGCAAGCCCCTGCTCACGGGGAATCCTGCTCCGTTTATGGCAAGAGGAGGTGTAAATGCTGCCGGTTCAACATTGGAGGCCCTGATTCTCCCGGAAGTCAGCATGCTCCTCAACTCTGCAAAGGTGATTACCTCATCCACTTCATCCGACTCCTCCTTTTTTGCCACACAGGGCCCGATAAATACAATTTTCGCCTTGCTTTTGATTACCTCCCGGATGTACCTGATGGTAGCCACCATCGGGGATACTACCGGCATCAGTGAAGGAATCAAATCCGGGTGGTATTTTTCGATATAGGAGACAATGGCCGGGCAATCTGAATTGATATACCCTTTACCAGAATTTGCATTAATCCGTTTTTCATAGGCTTCAGCCACAAGATCAGCCCCCATACCCACCTCAAATAGCTGGTGGAATCCCAGTTTCTTTAACATGCCTGCAAAAAGGGCCGGATCCGGGATTTCTTCAAACTCCGCCACATAACTTGGGGCGATTATGGCAATGACCTCCTGCTCATCTGACAACAGGCGGTTTACCCGGTCCACGGAGCTTTCATAAACCTTTGCTCCCTGGGAACAAACAATGGTACAGTTTCCACAGGTAATACAGCGTTCGCTGACCACCTCGGCCTGACCATCCACAATCCGTATGGCCTTTACCGGGCATTCCCTGACACAGGTATAACAAACTCTGCACCGATCCTTGACTGTATATACCAGTCCCCTATTTCTTACCAGCAGTTCCATCTACAACAGAACCTCCCTCTTTGAATATCCTGTATAAAGCAATTCCCGGCTCAGTTTTCCACCCGGTTCTCCAAGATAATCCCTGTAGATATCCCCGATTACGTTGTCCGCATGTGCCGTGTGTATTTT
>JAYEOJ010000523.1:0-2187 GCA_034722835.1 Bacteroidota bacterium
AGGCCTACCGTGCCCCGGTGGCTTCCAGCTTAACCTCAAGAAAGGCTCCTGAATACCTTCGGGAGGCCCTGTCCCCGGACATGATCAGCAAGTTCGGGATATTTAATACGGCCTCGGTTGAGAAATTGCTCAGGAAAATGCAGGAAGGTAAGACTGTAACTGAAAATGAAAATATGGCGGTAGCCGGAATCCTCTCCACGCAGATCCTGATGGATATGTTCGTTTCGGGGAACAGGCCCTACCGTGAGACTGAAATGCGGGTTAAATGTCCCGTTACTTATGATAAATCTTTAAAACATCAACATAATGACTAAGCCCAAATTTAGCAAAGACATCCTGAAGGTTCAGGACATGGAAACACTTTTGGATCAGATTTGTACAAGGATACGTGAAGACATTACCATCCGTCACAAGCGTTACGGGGCAGTAATCGGACTCAGTGGTGGCATAGATTCATCCACCTGTCTGGCGCTGACTGCCAGGGCCATCGGACCGGAAAAGATCCTTGGTGTCATGTTACCGGAAAAGGATTCCAGTCCCGACAGCGAAGAGCTGGCCCGGGAACTGGCAGATAAGTTCGGGGTAAAGGTGATCAAGGAAGTGATCACCGGGGCGCTTGATGGCTTTGGGTGCTACGCCAGACGCGACCAGGCGGTCAAGGAGATCGTACCGGAATATGATCCCGGCACCCATAAAATGAAGATCGGAATCAAGCATGATGGATCCGGATCCAAACTGCCACCTTTATTCCACCTTACGGTAGTAAATCCCGATGGTTCGGAGATCGTCAAGCGACTGCCCTCACCGCAGATGAGGACCATAATTGCAGCCTCTAACTTTAAGCAGCGGTCCAGGATGTCATTTCTTTACTACCATGCTGAAGACCAGCATTATGCGGTGGTAGGGACTCCCAATAAGCACGAGGTTGATCAGGGCTTCTTTGTTAAATTCGGTGATGGAGGAGGTGATCTCTTTCCCATCGGAAGACTATTTAAAACCCAGGTCTACCAGATCGCCGAGTATCTGGGAGTGCCCCAGGAGATCATAGACCGGACTCCCACCACCGATACCTATAGTGCGGAGCAAACGCAGGAAGAATTCTTCTACGAGTTTCCCCATGATGTGATGGACCTGCTATGGTATGCCTATGAAAACAAGTGCGATCCTGCTGAGGTGGGAGAGGTCATGGGGATGACTGCCGAAGAGATTGAGCGGAACTACAGGAACTTCGAACGGAGATATGAAACCACCGAATACCTGAGAACACCGCCCATTAACGATTATATATTTATCTAAGAGACTGAGTCATGAACGTATACGATTATCTGCTGGAGGAGTCGGGATTTCTATACAAGGATTTCCTGCTGGGCAACAAGGAAACGATGACCTATTCTGAATTGTACTGTGATTCACTGAGGCTGGCGCGTTTTCTGAGGGAGACTTACGGAGAGGAGAATAATATCCTCCTGGTGGCACCCAATTCCAAGTTTTTCCTGGTGACCTACCTGGCCATCATGAAATCCGGAAACGTATGCGTTCCTTTGAATCCTTCCATTGAGGAGAACAACCTCAGTTATATTGTCAACCTGTGCAAATCTAAAATTGCTTTTGTGGATCCCAGCCTGAGCGGTGATCCCAGGTGGGAGATGGTTGATATGGTATATGACGCGGTTCCGGAAGTTGGAAAGGGAAAGAATAACCTCACCCTGAACCTGTTTAACGAAGAGTCTTTTGACGAGGACCGGCTGGCTGAGATTATTTTCACTTCAGGTTCAACGGGTGAGCCCAAAGGGGTGATGATCACACACCGGAATATTATCGCCAACACGGATTCCATTATTGAGTATCTGAATCTCACCGGAGATGATACTATTGAGATCGTATTGCCTTTCTATTACTGTTACGGGCTTTCCCTGCTTCATACCCATATGAAGGTGGGTGGCAGCATTGTATTCAATAATAATTTCATGTTCCTGGGGGCGGTGATCAATGACCTGAAAAAATATAAATGTACCGGATTTGCGGGAGTTCCCAGCCATTTCCAGGTATTGCTGCGCAAATCGAAATCATTTAAGACCGATGAATTCCCCGACCTGCGCTACGTGACCCAGGCTGGCGGAAAACTGCACAAGGTGTTTATCCAGGAATTCCTGGATAGTCAGCCCGACATCACCTTTTATGTAATGT
>JAYEOJ010000524.1:0-2178 GCA_034722835.1 Bacteroidota bacterium
CAGGGTCCCGGCATCTGTGGATTTCCCCTTAGCCCCAGCAATCTCCCGTCCCTTCATCATAGAAACCACCGGGACATCTGTGCCATTATCACCGGTAAAGAGCAGCACGGTGTTTTTTTGAATCCCCAGTTCTTCCAGTTTGAGGTTGATCTCCCCGACAATATGGTCCATATGAGCGACCATATCTTCAAAATAATGCGCCTCTCCCTTATAGGTCATCGTAGTTGTATCACCCTGGTTCCATGCCGGGGAGCCGGGTGTTGGACTAAAAGGACAATGGGTCAGGATCATTGGGTAGTACAACAAAAAGGGCGTTCCGTTTTCATGACACTTTTCAATGAACTCGATTCCATATTGACTTACTATGTCGGGGCCATAGTCTGTCTCAGCATAAGTAATAAGTTTCCCGTCCACCTCCAGCACAGGCTTGGAATATCGGGTATCGCGTCCGGTGGAATCTATCCGTCCTGAACCAACCTGCCATAAACAGTGCTGGTCAAATCCGGCATGCTGCGGACTGGCCGGATCTTTACCCAGCTGCCATTTCCCCACCACACAGGTTGCATAACCTGCCTCTTGAAAAAGATGTCCAAAAGTAGTCTGGCTTTCTTCCAGTAAGCCAAAACGTACATAGTTTCTCACATTATAAAGACCTGTCATTAACTGTACACGACTTGGAGTGCATAAGGGTTGTGAATAACAGTGCTCAAATCGCATGCCATTGGAAGCCAGTTGATCTATTTTGGGTGTTTTATAGGAGCTGCCCCCATTTGCCCCGATGGTTTCATAGCCCAGATCATCGGCCATGATCAGGATTATATTGGGCCTTTCATCAGGGCTTCTTGAGGTCTTGCCGGGAGTACAGGATATTAAAATTACCAGAATCAGGGCCACAGGGATCAGACCTAAAGTTTTCATGGGCTAAGTTTTTCCGAATTCATAATCTCTTTCCACCCTGGCTATCCTTGTTTTAAAATGACTGTACCAGACTTCCCGGCCTTTTTGCCTTGCAATCGTGTGTTCAGCATGCTCTTTCCATTTCTTAATGGACTCCAGGTCTCTCCAGTACGAAATGGTAATGCCAAGTTCCTCCCTTGCATCTTCCACTCCCAGGAATCCATCCTGCTTTTGTGCCAGGTCAAGCATTCGAGCCGACATAAGTGCATATCCCTTATCACCATCAGTTCTAAGGGAACTGAAGATTACTGCATAGTAGGGAGGACTTGGTGTATTGGCAATCATGTTATTCCTTTCTATGGTATATTCCTTGCTTTCATGAGTGTTTTTTCTTTTCTAACAGAGTGATAACAATGTCGATAACCAGTAGAATCATTGCCAGAATACTCAGATAACTTCCTGAATTATTAGACCAGCTCAGGTCGTCGAATTCAATGATAGACACATTACCAATGATCAATACTGCTGCTACCCCGATAAGTATGAATTTTGCGTTTCTCATAGTGGAATAAAAGGCTTTTAAACCCAGTAATTTAGTGATAAATTACCATTTTGTAACAAAACAGTATATTTCGAATTGTATCCCAACCTTTACAACAATGAAAGAAAAGCTTAGCCTGCTTACAGAGCTCATCAAACTTGCACGATGCGATAACGAAGTGCGGGAACAAGAATTTATATTTCTGCTGTCCATAGCCCGGTCACTCAAGGTGAGTAAGGAAGATTTCGACTCCCTCTTTCAGAAGTATATCGAATTCACGCCCCCCGAATCTGAATTTGAACGGATATTGCAATTCCACCGCCTGGTGCTACTGATGAATGTCGACCAGGACACCAGCGATATGGAAGTTGAATTTTTAAAAGATATCGGCATACGCATTGGACTGAACCCCAATGCTACGGACCGGGTGCTTGCCGAAATGCACCTTTACCCCAATAAGGTCATCCCTCCTGACAGGCTGATAGAGATATTTAAAGAGAATTATAATTAAACTATCTTTGTGCGCTTAAATAATAGTACACGATATGAGTACGAAGAAAACGCTTTTGATGATCCTGGATGGATGGGGAATTGGAAAAGGAGATAACACCGATGTAATCAGTCAGGTACCTACCCCGAATATGGACCGGCTTGAGAAGGAATACCCCTCTTCACAGCTTCATGCTTCCGGAGAGAATGTGGGTTTGCCTGACGGGCAGATGGGTAATTCCGAGGTGGGT
>JAYEOJ010000525.1:0-2178 GCA_034722835.1 Bacteroidota bacterium
AAATGAGATTTTTCAACTTCCGGGCAGGATTATTTTATGGCATGTATCTTTAGCGGGGATTACTGATAGTTTGGAACAACCTCCAGATAGAGCGTATCGCTGTTAAAGGCCGTAAAGATGCCCAGTCCGTTCTCAATATTGGAATAGGGCTCATTTAATTCACGGGTATCCTGATTCAATGAATTATACAGATATACGTATTCATCATTGACAGCTGTAAAAACAATCCGGTGGGTGCCGAAATATTCCAGTTGCCTGAGGTCAATGATGTAATAGTTACTGTTAGTGGGCTCCGTAATCATCTGGAAGGCAAATCTGCCTGGAGCGGGCCGGCCCTCTGGAGGATCGGGCATGATGGACAGGGGATAGGACTCTATATTCTGAATATCGAGGAAATAATAATCTGCATCCGGATTGTCCCAGGTGAGTTCTACCGGATCGGGCATTTCCACATTCTGGAAATCCCTCATATCATCCACCTTGGGGATATATATGGAAGTAGATGACATGGTCACCGGTGGAGGATCATCGGGGATTACCGTACTTGCTGAGAGAATCTCTTCACCAATTTCGATGCGAATACGGAAGGTTTCTCCCGGCTCAGCCGGCGGGATATCCTCCAGGCAATATTGTCCAGCAACAGAGTCATTGTGTACCAGGACCCAGCTATCTGATTCACCTTCCAGTGTTATTTCGGCTTCCGTGATCGCCTCACCTCCCAGTGAATCTGCTCCAAAACTGATCATGCTGGAAAGGTTTACATCGTTAAGTTCTTTTCCAACGTAGAGGTAGGCTTCTACCACCGGCTCATACTGATCCTCGAATTCCAGGTCCGAATCGAAACAGGCCTGAAGAAGGGGCACCAGGCTCAGTAATACTATATACTTTTTCATGATCTAAAATTTGATTGAATAGAATACATTGGGCGTGAATCCCAGGGTATTCACATCCGTGATAATAATTTCATTGTCTTCCACATCGAACTCCCTGTACCACACGTTGTCCCGGCCATAAACATTAAAGAAGGAGAATCCCAGGTTGTTTTTGGTTTTCCCAAGGGTAAAGCGGTAGGTGACCGAGAGATCGAGACGGTGATAGGCAGGCAGCCGGTATCCGTTCTTATCCCCCACGTGGATAAAATCGGCGACGCTTCCATCCAGGAGGCTTAGCTGATAGGCGCCCACCGGGGCCGTATAGGTCTGCCCGGTATTGTAGACAAAGGTGGCCCCCAGCACCCAGTTCCCCCACTGGTAGGTATTTACAAAATTTACTTCGTGGGGCTGGTCATACATGGAAGGGTAGGGCTCACCATTATTCAATTCGTCAAACTGGTGTTCCACCCTGCTGTAGGTGTAACTGAGCCATCCTGTATAACTTCCGAACTTTTTCTGCAGCAATACCTCGAAACCCTTGGCTGTTCCACTTCCCTCATAAAAGTTATCCGGCAGAGAAGAGGTGCTTTGCATGCGAAAACTTTCATTCCTCATGGTGTACTCAGCAAGGCCGGTCATGGGTTTGTAAAAAACTTCCACATCCACCAGGTACCTGGGAGCCTCGTAGCTGATCCCTGCGATATAGTGGTAGGCGGAGCTAACGGGTATGGTCTCGTCGTCGGCCAGCAACCAGAAATCGCGGTTCCCTTCCAGTACATTTTCCCGTACCACCTGGTTGGTGAACTGATAGAATTTACCCCAGGAGGCTTTCAGGTTCCAACGGTCATTGAGTTTGTAGTTCACGCTGGCCCGTGGTTCCAGGTAGAGTTTATTTGTAAGGTTGTACCAGGTGGAACGGAGTCCATAGACCAGTGTCAGTTTATCTTTTATATAGATCTTATCCTGCAGGTAAGCTGCCAGGGTAAATCCTTTTGTGCGGGAATCAATCATCTCCAGCGTATCATTCTGGGTATAGTAATAAGCCACATCCATAAAGGAAGCCTGCATCCCGAACTCCAGGGTATTGTTCTGAGTGAGCCGGTACTCATTATCCATTCGAAGGGTATAGTCCAGGATGTTATTGTCCTCCACCGAACCATTGGTGGTGACACTGGTGGAGCCATCCTCTTCGGTGATGGTACGCTCCATGTAGTTGTCCCGCTGGCTGAAATAGTTTGAAAAGGCCAGGGTGGTGTTGGAGTAGTACCGGTCGGTCCACTGCCTGGACCATTTAGTGCTGGCTCCC
>JAYEOJ010000526.1:0-2164 GCA_034722835.1 Bacteroidota bacterium
ATGATCGTTAGGGATCATCATGGTAACCAGAGGTGGCATTTCTTCATCCCCCAGGATCCATTTCTTAGTAAACTCCGATTCAAACTGATCCATTCTGTATTGATCGGGGATATTCATATTGTAACCGGCATAGTTATGGCTGGTTCTCTTGAATAGTGCATTTTGCATGGGTATCATTACTCCATGCGCAGCACCGGTATTTGTGTCATACCATGCTTCTCTTTCATGCCCGCTTTCATTGGCCTGTCCAAAATTATAGAATTCAACATTTTGTCTTTCGAGTGCTTCCCAGAGTCCTCCGATCTCAGCATAATCTTCCGGGTCTACACTTCCAATGGTTTTGGGGAATCGGCGTCCTTCCGCTTTAGAAAAAGGCATGGGTGTTTTACTTGTACTTGCATTGGCCTCCACCCACTCGTTTGGGATTACACCTACCAGCCAGTGATGACCATGCACTGAGGCATCACTGTCGCAATAGTAGTTATCCGAAAAAGCAAATTGTTTTGCAGCCTTATGATGATTGGGTGAAATTCTTAAATTATGAAACTCTTCCCGAAGAGAATCGGGCAGTGTATATTCATTATTTACTCCATATCTGGCCAGGGTGCTATCACCTTTGGCATTTTTCAACTGACCGAAAACTTCATCATATGTTCTGTTCTCCTTGGTGATGTAAACCACATGTTTTATGGGACTCTGACGTAATCCCGGCAAGGGTGGTAAAGGATTTTTTCCATCATCCACAAGGCTTGTTTCTATAAATGTATTGTCAATAACCTGTTGGGTATATGCTTCTAATTCTGAATCAGATGGCATAAGCACCTTTTGAAAACTTCCTAACTGAATATCTCCCACGTAATGTCCCTGTACCGGACTTATAAAACCTTCTCCACCATTAGGACCTGCACCAAGACCTCTGCAACTAATGATGTAAATACTTTTTTCATCTTCTGATAATTCTACCCTTGTTGGTCCCCAACCAGAAGGGATAAGTCCCCTCGTGGTTCTGCTGGGAATATCAATTACCGCCACAGCATTGAATCCCAAAAGTGCCACATATAGCGTTTTTTCGTCTTTGCTCAGTACAATACCGAATGGCAAAGAACCCCTTAGATTGTCGATCCGTTGATCAATTTGAATCGGAATATGACCTACTATCTCCTGGGTTCTGTGATCGATAATTGAAATATTATCGTTGGTTGCATTTGTTACATAGGCAAATTGCTTTCCAACTGCTATAGAATTCGGACTTGCTCCACCCACTACTTCTGCATCTTCTACGGTTTGACCAATTTGATATCCCGTCTTGAATTTACTTATTACCTCGTTATTACTCAGATCAATAGTAAATACACTCATTGCATCGGGGTGAAGTGGACTTCCGAGCCCCGGGATTTTTCTTCCCTCAACAATAGTTCCTTCTATAGATTCTTTTGTATTCTCTCCGTATGGATGATGGGAGATTCTTAAAGAATCGTAATTCCCGGGAGTCGCTCCTTCAATCAAGGGATAAGAATAGACACCCACATTCGCCACAAATGCCTGCTTCTTATCCGGACTTAAGGCAATACCAAAAGGCTGACGACCCACTTTTGTGGAAGCAGTGATTTTGCCGGTAGCCAGATCAACACGAACCATTCTGAAATTAGCTCTGTCGAGTACCAGCAATTCATCTTTTTCATCATTTAGTAACAGATCAGAAGTAAAACTGTCCTGATAGTCCACTCCATCAACTATCCCATTCAGACTTATGGAATCTAACTTCGCGAAGTTCTCTATATCATAAATAATAATGGCACCATTGTCACCCCCACTTAAATACACTTTCTTCGAATCCTCCGAAAACGCGACCCCCAGAAAGGATCCGTTGGCCAGAGGCGATTTTAAGCTATTATCATAACTGGGGACTCTAATAGCCTCTAATGAGGCAAGGTCTATAATGGTAATCACACCATTGTGGAGGGTTACAGCCCTGTTACCGTTTGGGGAGATCGCCATGCCATAGGGATCATGTGAAATTCGTAGAAATTCCCCAACCGGTGTAACATAACGACCACTTGGAAGAATCGAGATCCCCGAAATATCTATTTTACAAAACTGGTCCTTACCAGGAACCTGCAGAACCTTTACCGATTTGTTGCAGCCAGCAAACACTGCAAGCATC
>JAYEOJ010000527.1:0-1485 GCA_034722835.1 Bacteroidota bacterium
GACAGGAGATTATAGCGAATCATTTCACCATAGGGTTTATCCGCTTCCCGGCGCCCGCAACAGGAGATGATCAGGCCGGGATCGCCATGCAGGGTATCCAGCACCATATCTTCCGGTCCCGGCTTTAAGGGGATTCTATCTACTATGGTTTGTCCCGAGATTTGTTGCGCCAGCAAGAACATAAGTGCTATCAGAGTGTTTTTCATTGTAGCAGATAGATTTATTCAAATGTAATGAAAGGTGGGCATATGAAGCAACCTAATGATGCATTCATTCATCCTCTATTTAAAGAAAGCTGATTGTTGTATGAAAAGATATATTTTTCTGTTTGTAGTGGTGCTGCTTAGCTCCTGTGAGGAAAGTATGTTGGAGCTGGCGGACCTGGGTTCAAATGCAGGCATTGTTGGCACCTGGGTGGAAGATAAATACCAGGGAGACACCCTGATTCTTCAGCGTAACGGGGCATTTGACAAAGAGAAATATGGGTTCACCATCAATGATGACGGGACCTTTATTGAGCACAAGAATGCAGGTTGGTGCGACACTTCTCCCATTTGCTATGATAGTTTTGAAGGCACCTGGGAGGCTGTATCCGACAGTCTGCTCGATATTACCGTAGGGTACTGGGGAGGAACGATGACCTACCAGATCAGGATTGTTTCCCTGGATGCTGAAAAACTGGCCATCAGGTACCTGTATACGGAAAACAGGATGGATAGCCGCATACAATAGTCTTAGTTTGCCAATTCCCGTAGATTTGCAAAGAGTTCCAAGGTGCCTTTCAGGCTGTCATTGATTAGCTAAAAACATGTATATTCGCTTTCCTTCTTGTTAAAATGGAACGCGATACTTTTTTAACCCTTCTCTGGGCCTGGGCCATTCTTGGTCTGGCCGTTTTTGTCTTGTTACTTTTTATAAAAGCGCCCTATGGCCGGCATAGCCGGAAGGACTGGGGACCCAATATACCCAACCGGCTGGGTTGGTTACTGATGGAGTTTGTTTCCCTGTTGGTTTTTGTCCTCTGCTTTCTGTTTGGTCCCAATGGCATTCAGCCCCTCACATGGATCTTTTTTGCCCTGTATACATTTCACTACGTCAACCGCTCATTGATCTGGCCCTGGCGCACTCATACAGCAGGGAAGTCCATGCCGCTGGTGATTGCATTGATGGCGCTCTGTTTTAACCTGGTCAATGGCTTTGCCAACGGCTATTATTTTTCAGCCTTTGCACGGGAATATACCCTGGAGTGGCTCACCGATGCACGCTTCATCATCGGTGCGATACTCTATGGGGGCGGAACCTTTCTGAACTGGTGGTCCGATCAGATCCTGCTGCGTTTGCGCAAAGGAGGGAAGAAGGGTTATTTTATTCCTCGGGGAGGATTGTTTCGCTGGGTCTCCTGTCCCAATTTCATGGGAGAAATTGTGCAATGGACAGGCTTTGCTGTAATGACCTGGAGCCCGGCGGCCCTGGTATTTGCCCTCT
>JAYEOJ010000527.1:1495-2163 GCA_034722835.1 Bacteroidota bacterium
GGGCCCTGAGCCACCATAAATGGTACCGGAATACCTTTCCAGATTATCCCTCTGAAAGAAAAGCCATTATTCCAGGTATCCTGTAGCTGAATCTGAGACCTAACTTACTAACCATTCCTTAAATCCGGCTGCTTTTGTTTTGCTGATGAATACCTCCTTATCAGGGTGAGGGGTGAGCTGTAGCTTCAACTTTCTGTTGAAGTGCTGAGCAGCCGATTGAATGGCCTGTCGCGATACCAGGTATTGCCTGTTGGCCCGGTAAAAATCATTCGGATTCAGCTGTGAACCAATTTTATCAAGGGTCTGATCCAGGATGAATTTTTTATTGTCATACGTCCTGCAATAAACCAGCTCATTTTCAAGGAAGAAATAGGCAATCTGGTCGACCGAAACGGGGATAATCTGGTCTTTAACATATACCAGAAAACTTTTTTTACAGGGCTTTCGCTCATGCAATCGAACATCCCGGATTGTACTCTGTACGCTCTCCGCGTTGTAGGAATCCTCTCGCTGGTAAATCGATCGGTATTTATTCAATGCATTAGCCAGTGCCTCTTTGTCCACCGGTTTAAGCAGGTAATCGATGCTGTTTACCTTGAAGGCCTGCAGGGTGTATTCATCATATGCTGTAGTAAAGATGACAGGAAATGTCACTGGAAACTTTTCGA
>JAYEOJ010000528.1:0-2154 GCA_034722835.1 Bacteroidota bacterium
TTGTTTCCGTCAGCATCAATCAGACCTGAATGTTTAAGTATAAATTCGCTTCCCTCCAATGTCAGGCGCGCAATTGGCCCGGTCAGCAGGAACAGCGAAAGTATAAAAACTCCCAGAAGAAAGAGAGTCTGCGATCTCTGCAACATGGTCGTATTCTTTAGTTTCCACCAAGAATCAGCGGCATCCCTTCATCACCACTTCCAATGACCACTACCTTGCTGTTAGCAGAATTGGCCAGCTCAAGAGTGGCATCAATACCCTTCTGCCTCAGGATACGGTCAGTAAGAGAAGCACTGATAATCCGGTTGTAATCGGCTATACCCTGGGCCTGGATCCGGAGACGATCGGCTTCACTGGTTTCCCGCTCAAGCCGGTACTGGTACGCCAGGGCTTCCTGTTGCTGCTGCAGCTTGCTTTCAATGGCGGCTTTGATCTTTTCAGGCAGCGTAATGGAACGAATCAGCAGGTCTTTCATCTCTATATCTTTTTCTGCCAGTGCAAGCCTGGTAGCTTCGATAATCTCTGTTTCTACCTCTCCCCTCTTGGTAGAGTATATCTCCTCAGCATTGTAACGACCTGTTACGGCCCTTACCGCTGATCTCACATTGGGTATCAACATCACCGAAACATAGTTGATTCCTATATTCTCGTGCAGGTAACCTATCTTATCATAGAAGGGATTGAAGATAATGGTTACATCCACATTGATGGAAAGTCCGCCTTTATCAAGCACATCCATGGTCTCTTCACTCTTCTGTTCCTTTACATCGTAACGGATCAGGTCGTTCCAGGGGGCAATCACATGGAAGCCGGGAATAAGAATATTATCTTTATCCAGGCCGGTGGTAAACTTCTTAAAAACCACGGCGCGCTCACCCGGTTTCAGTACATAAAACATCTGGCTGCCAAAAATGAGTAACAGCACCACAATGCCTACAACACTAACAATCATGTATTGAGCTCTTTTCATATCGCTTAGTTTTAGTTGTGAGTAAGTATTTCAAAAGCAGCTGTAAAAATACACTATTTTTATCGAATAAGTGATATAGAAAGCCTGATGAAATCAATTTCCCATACCGACCTGATCCTTAATCCGGATGGAAGCATTTACCACCTGAATCTTTTGCCTGAGGATATTGCCGATTATATAATCCTGGTTGGTGATCCGGGGAGGGTAGCCCAGGTTTCATCACATTTCGATCATATAGAATTTGAAAAAAGCAATAGAGAATTTGTAACACATACCGGCACCTATAAAGGAAAACGATTCACTGTTCTCTCCACCGGAATTGGAACTGACAACATAGATATTGTTCTGAATGAACTGGATGCACTGGTTAATGTGGATCTGGAAAAACGTATTCCCTTATCCGAACAAAGGAGCCTGAATCTGATTCGGATCGGAACCAGCGGAGCCTTGCATGCCGATATTGCCCCCGGCGGCCAGATCATCACCCGGGTGGCCGGTGGTTTTGACGGGCTTTACCACTTCTACCAGGATCCCAACAGTATAAACCAGGAGTTGATTTCCAGGGCCTTCATAAAACATGCTGGCTGGAAAACCAGCCTTGCAGAACCTTATTTTGTCAAAGGTTCAGAGCAGCTGCATAAGTTGCTTTCGGACCCTGGTGTAGAATCAGGAATTACCATATCCACTCCTGGTTTTTATGCTCCCCAGGTCAGATCCATCAGAATTTCACCCTTTGATCCGGAGCTGGTTTCAAAAATTGAAACTTTCCGCTTTGAAGGAATGCGCATCAATAACTTTGAGATGGAGAGTTCAGCACTCTATGCCTTGTCTGCTCTTCTGGGTCACCAGGCTGTCACCATTTGTGTCGCCATCGCAAACCGCATCTCCCTGAAATTTCTTGAAGAGTATCACGGGGCAATGAATGAATTAATTACCAGCGTACTGGATAAACTGACGGATTTTGACTGAAAACGGACATAAAGAGCTGGAAGCCCTGATCAGTCTGCTGGAAGATCCTGACAGCCTGATTTTTGATAATGTTTCAAATCGCCTGATCGAACTGGGTGAGGAGGTGGTCCCCCCACTTGAGAAACGATGGGAGATTACGTTGAAACCTGAGTTACAGGTAAGAATTGAGAATGTGATCCGAAAGATCCAGTTCAACTCCCTGAAAAGAGGTATGG
>JAYEOJ010000529.1:0-2153 GCA_034722835.1 Bacteroidota bacterium
CAGCGGAGACTATGATGGTTATAAACTGGAACTGATACGCCACTTATCCATTGAGTCGCCTGTAAATAATGATGAGTTCAGGCGCATGAACAGCAATGAACTGATCGATAAGATCTATGAGGATCTACTGGGTGCCTACAAGCGAAAGCAGGAGAGTATATCAGAACAGGCCATGCCGGTGATCAACCAGGTGTATGAACACCAGCGCCAGGTGTATGAAAATATTGTAGTCCCGGTGTCGGATGGCACCCGGGTGTTCCAGGTGCTGGCAAACCTGGAGAACTGCTATACCTCGGAAGGCAAGGAGCTGGTGCGTTCCTATGAGAAGAGCATTATCCTGGCCACCATTGATCAGTCATGGCAGGAGCATCTCAGGGAGCTGGACGATTTGCGGCAGTCGGTTCGAAATGCCCAGTACGAACAAAAGGATCCTTTGCTGATCTATAAGTTTGAGGCTTTCGAGCTGTTTACGGCCATGATAGATAAGGTGAACAAGGATGTGGTTTCTACGCTGATGAAGGCCCATATTCCCATCAAGGATCCCAATAGTGTGCAGCGGGCCGAAGCACCAAAGAAAATGGACCTTAGCAAATTTGAAGCCAACAAGGATGAGATGACCAGCTACAACGATCCTTCAGGAGGTGGAAAAGCTAAAGATGGACGTAGCCAGGTACAGCAACCGGTGAGGGTGGAGAAGAAGGTTGGACGAAACGATCCCTGTCCCTGCGGAAGCGGGAAAAAATATAAGGCCTGTCACGGAAGGCCGGGAGCCTAAGGTGGTTCGCTTCTCTATTGAAGCTGACTATTCAGGTGGGCAATCTCTTGATAAAGTGCTGAAGTGACCGGGATTAAGGGGAGGCGCAGTACGTTATCTATCCAACCACGAATCTCCATGGCGGCCTTAATGCCGGCAGGGTTTCCCTCTTTAAAAATGGCTCGCATCATAGGGAAGAGCAAGTAGTGCAATTCACGAGCTTTCTGATAGGCACCATCCAGTGCGGCAGCAACCATCAGGGAGGTCATTGCCGGGTAAGCATTGCCAATGACGCTAATGGCACCATCACCACCGGCAGCGATCATGGGCAGGGTGATGACATCGTCGCCTGAGACCATCAGGAACCCGTCGGGGCGATTGCCAATAATTTCCATTAACTGGTCAAAATCTCCCGAAGCCTCTTTAACTCCGATAATGCTTCCTTCGAAGTCGGTTGCGAGCCTTAATACAGTTTCAGCTGAAATATTTGAACCCGTTCTCCCGGGTACATTGTAGAGCATGACAGGTAATTCTGTAACGGATGCAATGGCAGCATAGTGCTGGTAGATTCCCTCCTGGGAGGGTTTATTATAGTAGGGGGAGACACTGAGTATACCCTGGATCTCCCTGGTATCCGTTTTCTTGATCGTATCGATCACAGCCCTGGTATCGTTTCCACCTATCCCCATCATTATAGGAACTCTTCCGCCACAGGCTTCGATGACGCGGCGGATTACATTATCTTTATCCTTGGTTGACAGGCTGGGAGTTTCTGCTGTTGTGCCAAGCACCACCAGATATCCGCATCCCTGGTCAATTAACCTGTCGGCATGGATCATCAAGCGATCAAAATCGATCTCACCATCCTGTAGAAAGGGTGTGACCATCGCTACCCCGGTTCCTTTGAATAGATCTGTTTCTGTCATGGTCAACTTTATTTTGACGGATTTAACATGCCTACATAGTGTTTAATCTGCTCCGACAGGTAAGCCATGTCATTCTGTTCTGATAGATTGATCATCAGATCATAATCGTTCTTCTCCTCAGTAAAGCATCCAATTTTGAACCTGGCGGATGAAAGCTGTACCAGGAACTGCAGTTCAATTAGCGGTTCGATGGAGAAATCAAAAAGTATATCCGGTTCTTCCTGCTTAAACTGTTCTACATCTTCTCCAACCGGCTGCATATACCAGTTCAGATTACGTCTGGTAATAATATGATAGCCTTTCCAGAACACCATATCCTTTGGGATCTCTTTCTGGTTCATATAAGCAAAAACAGAGCAATTTATTTCATTATCCTTGAGAAAACCCCGGAATTCTTTTACGATGTGGAAGCCATTCTTTATTTGAGCATCAAAAATAATAACAGCCGATTTGGCAGTGTCAAAATTATGTAC
>JAYEOJ010000530.1:0-2144 GCA_034722835.1 Bacteroidota bacterium
CTTTTCATGCTCCATCACCGGGAGATACTGTTGCTCGCTCCAGTTCATCAGGTCCGCGGACCGGGCATAACCAATGCCCTTTTCCCCCCAGCTGACGGTCCACACCATATGGAAGATTCCGTCGGGAGTCTGGATGATACAGGGATCGCGCATCAGTTTGTCCTTCCCGGTTTCCGGTTTGAGAAAAGACTGATTGTTATTCAGGGCCTCCCAGCTAAGCCCATCCGTACTCCAGGCCAGGTGCAGTCCGTCCTCCCCGTTATTGATGAAATAGGAAAAGAGGTAAACCGAATCTCTATCCTCCGCGCTGCAAAGCGCGGCTCCCAGGAAGAGAAAAACGGAAATAATAATCCCTCTCATGGCTTATCAACTACCAAGTTTAAATACAAAAGCGTAATCACAGGGTAACTGATCGTGTTCAAGCTGAGGTACTTTGATAAGCAGGTCCTTCCCCCTTTTTTCACATTCAATTGCCAGGTCCGTCCCCAGCAGGCTGATTTTTGTGTCCGGAGTCACCTTCAGATCCCGGATCAGCAGGTCTTCTGTGGGCCATCCGGGAACGATGGCATAGAGATCCTCGCCCTTTTTGGTAAAGAAAGCTTCCCTCACAGCATAACCGGGCTGGGGATCCACGGTTTGTTTCAGGATGTAATCGGCCGGAAGGTAATGGGCGTCTTTGGGCTTCCAGTTTTTCTTGCCCTTTTTGGACCACTGGCAGGCCCGGTCCCATTTCCGTGTGCCGTAGATGGCCTCACCGTTCACTTCCAGCCATTCTCCCATCTCCAGCAGTCTTTCCTGCATAATCTCGGGAATGTTTCCTTTTCCATCCGGACCTATGTCCAGCAATAAGTTACCGCCGTTACTGACCGTATTGAGCAGCAGGTAGATCAGCACCTGGGCCGTGGCATAATCCTCTTCGGGTTCGTTGGCATTGTAACCAAATGAAAAGCCAATTCCCCGGCATTCTTCCCAGGGATGGCTGCCTTCCATTCCCGATTCATACTCGGTGGTGTAGTAGCCCCCGTGCTTGTGTCTGGCACCTTTGCCCCAGCGATCGTTGATCACAACGGTCTCTCCAATGGGGGAGTCATTAAAGAACCATGCCAATAACTCTGGTGTCTTCCAGTACTCCGGCTCCATGGACCATTCGCCGTCGGTCCAAACCACATCGGGCTGGTAGTTTTCCACCAGGTCCTTGAACTGGGGATAAAAGTGTTCATCCACAAAGCGTTTTTTATCGTTCTGCCACCAGGGGTGGAACCACTCGTACAGGGAATAATAGGTTCCGAATTTCACATCGGTTTTCTTTACGGCCACTTCAAGCTCTTTTAACAGATCCCTCTGGGCCCCGATCTCTCCGGCGTTCCAGGGAAAGCCCCAGGTTTTGCTGGCGGTTTTGCTGGGCCAGATGCAAAACCCATCGTGGTGCTTGGATGTAATGACCATGTATTTGGCCCCGGCATCTTCAAATAGCTTTGCCCACTGATCTGCATCATACTCTTCGGCGGTAAACATCTTTCCAAACTCGTAGTAGGAGAAATCTTCCCCATAGGTCTTCACATGATGGTCGTAGACTTCGGTGCCGGAAAAATCACCATTCCCGAAGAGGGTCTTGGTTTGCATCCAGTACTGGTACCATTCCGAATAGGTTCCCCGGGGGCTCCAGGCAGGGACTGAATAGGGCCCCCAGTGCAGGAAGATCCCGAATTTGGCATCTTCAAACCAGGGTGCCACGGGTCGACTGTCCAGGGATTCCCAATTGGGTTCATAGGGTTTCTGTGCCTGTGCCGTCTGCAGGAACAGAAGGGCGAGGATCAGGCTGAGGAGATATTTGATTTTCATGGATCTATGGTTTTCTGAATTGCTTATTTAACGATAATGGGAAGGTATCCGTGGGCGGGGATCCTTACCTCAATTTCTGCGCTGTAGTCACGGGACAGTGTATAGGCTGCTGATTCTCCATCGCCTTTCTGAATCATGGCGCTTTCTTTGAGCCCGGTATAATAGAGGGGCAGTTGGATTGTTCTCTGCATTTCTTCACCCGTGGGATTGTAGAGCAGGGCATAGCCCTTGATTTCCAGGTTCGGATCCACATGCAGGATGCCATCCCAGTCCCGCCCGTCGGGCCGTCGCAGGTGGATGAT
>JAYEOJ010000531.1:0-8937 GCA_034722835.1 Bacteroidota bacterium
GTCTTTCACTACAAATTTGTGATCACCATAATCAAAGGGATCGATGAGCCTGGTTCTGGATCCGCTGTAAAACTGCTCTTTTTTTACCCCGGAGAGGGCATAGCTGGTCTCATCCGCTGTTCCGGAGAACACCAGATCTATACGCATCACCCCCGTATCAAACAGTTGATCAAATTCCTGGGTGTGGGCAACCTGAAAGAACGCCATCAGCCCCAGGGCCATAAGTAGGGTAACTCTTTTTTTCATTACCTGAAGTTTTTGGAAATAATCCTCGCAAGATAAGTGCTAATCCTGATTTAATATTGATATTTTAGTATGTTCTTAATATATAAAACAAAAAAACAGTCCCATGATAGAGAATTGGATTTTCAGGTACAATGAGCTACTTTCCGGAGCTGGCCTGTCTGACGGAATGGTCGTCTTTATTGAAAATGCGACAATAATCATTATTACGATCATCCTGGCCCTCCTGGCCGATTTTATTGTAAAGAAGATTATCATTAGTGCCATTGCCGGCCTGGCGAAGCGATCAAAGAACGACTGGGACGATGTTTTCGTAAGACGAAAAGTGTTCAACCGGCTGGCTCACCTTGCTCCGGCAATCATTGTCTTCTATGCGCTACAGTATGTATTTGATACTTCAGGAGTGGTCACTTTCCTGGAGCATCTAACACAGACTTATATGATCCTCGTAGTACTGCTGGTGATCGATGCGGTACTGAATGCCCTGCACGAAATTTATATGAAGCTTCCCGTCTCCCAGGGCAGGAACATAAAAGGATTTGTACAGGTGGTGAAGATCATCTTCTATTTTATTGCCATCATCATGATCATCTCCATCTTCAGTGGTGAGACCCCGAATACATTACTGACGGGCCTTGGGGCTATGGCTGCTGTGCTGATGCTGGTCTTCAAGGATACCATCCTCGGATTTGTAGCCAGTATTCAGCTCTCGGCCAATAAGATGGTCAATGTGGGCGACTGGATCTCCATGCCCAAATACAATGCCGACGGGGATGTGATCGATATCAGTCTCAACACAGTGAAAGTACAGAACTGGGACAAGACCATTGCCACCATTCCTACCTATGCCTTGGTATCAGAATCCTTTAACAACTGGAAAGGGATGGAGCAATCAGGAGGTAGAAGGATAAAACGTTCCATCAATATCGATATGAATAGTGTCGGCTTCCTGAATGCAACTCAGATCGAGAAACTCAGAAAGTTCCACTTGCTGAAGGATTACATCATCAAAAAGGAGAAAGAGATTGCCGAATTCAATAAGTCGCTGGAGATGGAGGAAGGCACGGTGACCAACGGACGAAAAATGACCAACCTGGGGACCTTCCGGAAATATCTGGAGGAGTACCTGCATCACCATCCGAAGATTCACAAGGATATGACTTTCCTGGTCAGGCACCTTCAACCCACAGAAAAAGGTCTTCCCGTGGAGATCTACGTCTTCAGCAATGACCAGGCCTGGGGGAACTACGAGGCGATCCAGGCCGATATCTTCGATCATATCCTGGCCATACTACCGGAATTTGATCTTCATGTATTCCAGAATCCCACCGGAAGTGATTTTCAAAAGATCACGGAATAAAAGCATCTGTAAGGGTTTGTGGCAACAATATGTTTAAAATCACACTGTGGCTTGTGATTTTCTTTCAAATTGTAACTACATTTGGAAATTCATTATAAATTAATCATTTGCTGAAACATGGATGATACGCATCATATAGACGAACTCGATCGAAAGATCCTCTCCCTGATAACGAAAAATGCACGTATCCCCTACCTGGAAGTAGCCAGGGAATGCAAGGTTTCCGGAGCTGCCATTCATCAGCGGATCCAGCGCCTCTCCAAAATGGGTGTCATTACCGGATCGGAGTTCAGTATCAGTCCCAAGAAGATTGGGTTTAACACCTGTGCCTATGTGGGCATTTTCCTGGACAGCGCTCATCTTTATCCGGAAGTTGTGGAACAGTTGAAGCAGATTCCCGAAATCACACAGTGTCATTATATCACGGGTGGCTACTCCATCTTTATTAAGATCTTTACCAGGAATAACGAAGATCTGAAGTTGCTGCTCGTTAATAAGGTTCAGGCCATAAAAGGGATTTCAAGAACGGAAACGTTTATTTCCCTGGAAGAAAGCTTCAACCGCCAGCTCCCCCTGTCCTAGCTATTCTGGCTTGCGGCTTCCCGCTGACGGAGCAATTCAAACAAGATCACTCCTGCTGCCACTGATACATTCAGGGAGGCAATGGTTCCTTTCATGGGAATGGAGAGCCACGAATCTGCAATCTTCAGCAGTTGTGGTGAGATGCCTGTATCTTCACTCCCCATGATCAATCCTGCTGGCCCGGTTATATCCGTGGCATACATGGATTCGCTTGCTTTTTCCGTGGCTGCAAACATTCTGAGACCGCTCTCCTTAAGAAATCTCATTACTGTCAGCAGGTCGCGATGCCTGCATACGGAAATCCTGTGAAGTGCCCCGGCGGAGGTTTTAATGGCATCGGCATTGATGGCAGCGCTCCCCGATGCAGGTATAACAATGGCATGAACCCCTGCGCATTCAGCACTTCGTGCTATGGCTCCGAAATTACGGACATCCGATATTCCATCCAGGAGCAAAATCAATGGATCTTCACCCTTTTCAAAAATGGTTGGCAGCAAAGTAGTTATGTCCACGTATGTAATCTCTGAAAGAAAGGCGATTACCCCCTGGTGGTTCTTACCGGTGATCCTGTTTAGTTTTTCCACAGGAACCTGCTGAACGGGGATTTCCATTTTGCCCAAAACCCCAAGCAGTTTTTTAAGCAGGTCCGATCCGGCACCCCTTCTTACCAGCACCTTATCCAGGTCCTTTCCTGCGTTAACAGCCTCAAGGACCGCATGGATGCCGAAAATAAAGTTGTCATTTTTTGCCATCAGGAACCTAATGAATAGACCTTTCCGTTTTTCCAGGAACGAATGGCTTCGTTATAGTACATTTGCGAATCCGTGGTTTTCCGCCATATCATGTTCTGATCGGAAAAGACATCCTGCTCCCGTTCAAACTTAAACTCAACCACTTTGCTTCTGCGCCTCGCATAATAATACCAGCTCTCACCCTTGCCTGTCATCTGGATCCTGGCCGGTGGCCCAAACAGAATGAAGATCATTCCCTGGTCGGTCTTCCATCCCTCTTTATTTGAGGAGAAGTAAAGATTT
This sequence comes from Bacteroidota bacterium, assembly GCA_034722835.1. Taxonomy (GTDB): domain Bacteria; phylum Bacteroidota; class Bacteroidia; order Bacteroidales. Next base: position 3,220 of record JAYEOJ010000531.1, read on the forward strand.
GAATAGACGACACGGTTATAGTAAATCCGGATCAACTCCCTGGATTTTTCAATGCTGTTTCCAATTCTTAACCAGTAATTATCTACAGCAAGTTTCCTGTTTGGCTGCGTTCTCAGGTCCCTGTATTCGGCCATGGTAGCCAGGTAAAAGAGGGGCTCCATTAGTTCCCGGGGGGTCTTCACCTCGGGAAAAGAACCTCCAAAATTAAAAAGAGTAAGCCCCAATTCCTGGTCCTTGTCCACTTTCACCAGGTACATGCCTTCCCTGCGAAGATCATAATCCACGGTATCGACCTGGGGAAATACATAACTTGTATCCGGGGTATATTTCATGGTATAATCAGAAGTGGCCGTTATGGGGGCACGGGGTAATTCATTGTCCGGTTTGATATAGTCCACATAGATAGAATCCACACTCCTGTCCCTGTACTGAACATTGAACTTTTCCCCGGTTAAAAAGAATCGCATGAACTTGGGATAACCCGAATAAGAGGAGACTACTTTAAAATTCTGGGGCCCATGGGGATGGGTTTTGTCCACGTAAAGGTACTCAAGCCCCACACTCCCCCTGTTCAGGTCCGTTGTGGCCAATTTGATCAGGTAGCGTTTGCCCTCCCTGACCGGAATGGTAAGGGAAGCAAAAAAAGCAGGGGTCCTCTCATCCCGTTCCAGCAATTTGTAGGTCATCGAAGCAGAATCGACCAGGCTGCCCTCCTCCCCTGCGGCCTCATCCAGGCTGATCAGGTCATATTTCAATCTCAGCAGGGCCCGGTATTCGGATTGCTCATTGGTGGCGTTAAACCTGAGTTCAGCTGGATATGCTCTGATATAGAGCACCGAGTAATTATCGCTCTCATGAAAAATAGAGAAATCCGGATGCAGGGAAAGTCTGCTTGGATTGTACAGGGAAGCCATCTCTCCCTGTGTCTCCTCAGCAGTACTTTTTTTTGATGAGGCACATCCGGCCGCCAGGCCGGTCAGGAGACAACAAATTACAACCCATGTAGCGTTCCTTCCCATGTCCCTAAAATTAACTATTTTCTTTTTGCCGACAGCTTTTCAAGCATGACTGTCTGTTTTTCCCATGATGATAGTGCTTCATCATGTTTCTTCTTAAGCTGTTCGTAAGCTTCATAAACGTGCATCCCCTCAATATTGTCAGGATTCATTAATAGCTCATCCATTTTTGTAAGCTCCTCCTCAATCAGTTCAATTTCATGCTCCAGCGACTTTATCCGGTTGGCAATCTTTCTGATCTTCTTTTCCTGTTCCTTTTTCTCCTCGTATTGCTCTTTGTTGGACGCCTTCCCGGACTGCTGTACATCCGAATCCACCCTCCTGGCTTTCACTTCAGTAGCAGGAGAAGAAGCTGCCGGAACAGTACCGGGTTTTACCTGTTTCTCTTTGCGTTCAATCTCCCTGAGGGATGTCAGTTTCCTTCGCTGCAGGAAATTATAGATCCCGCCCAGGTGCTCTTTCACTTTCTGATCCCTGAACTCAAAAACCTTATCCACCAATCCGTCCAAAAACTCTCTGTCGTGAGAAACCACAATAAGTGTACCATCAAAGGCGAGCAAAGCTTTTTTCAAAATATCCTTGGAACGCATATCCAGATGGTTGGTCGGCTCATCAAGAATCAGGAGGTTGAAAGGTTGAAGCAACATCCTGGCCATGGCCAGCCGGGAACGCTCTCCACCGGAGAGCACACTCACTTTCTTATCCACATCCTCACCCCTGAATAGAAAAGCTCCCAGGATATCCCGGATCTTCGTGCGGATATCACCCACTGCTGCCCGATCTACCGTCTGTAATACGGTAAGCTTACCATCCATGATTTCATCCTGGTTCTGGGCAAAATATCCCAGTTCCACATTGTGGCCCATCTTCAGCTTCCCGGTGTAGTCCAGCTCCCCCACCAGGATTCTTGACAGGGTGGTTTTCCCTTCACCGTTCTTTCCCACAAATGCCACTTTTTCACCCCGCTCAATGGTCATATCCACCCCGTCCAGCACCTTGATATCCCCAAACTGTTTCTTCAGTCCGTCTGTTTCCACCACGATGGCGCCTGACCTGGGTGCCGGGGGAAATTTCAGGTTCATGGCCAGGTCATCTTCCTTCTCAACTTCAATCCGGTCCAGCTTCTCCAGTTGCTTAATTCGCGACTGCACCTGAACTGCCTTGGTAGCCTTATACCTGAAACGGTTGATAAACTCTTCGGTATCCTGGATCATCTTTTGCTGATTCTCATAGGAGGCATGCTGCACCGCTATACGCTCCTCTTTCAGCTGCACATACTTTGAATAAGAGACTTTGTAATCATATATCTTCCCCAGGGAAAGATCTATGGTCCGGTTGGTAACATTGTCAAGAAAAGCACGGTCGTGGGATATAATCAGGATACCTCCCGGATAAGATCCAAGGAAATCTTCCAACCACTGGATCGACTCTATGTCCAGGTGGTTTGTGGGCTCATCCAGCAAAATGTAATCCGGTCTGCGAAGAAGGATTTTTGCCAGCTCCACACGCATGCGCCATCCACCACTGAATTCATGCACCGGGCGCTCCATATCGCTCTTCTTAAAACCCAGTCCCAGCAGCGTCTGTTCCACATCGGCATGGATGGTGTGTCCACCCTCCATTTCAAACTGCTCATTGGCATTGGCAAGTTCCTGGATCAGTTCCAGGTAGGCCCTGGATTCGTAATCGTTTCGCTCCCCCAGTTCGGCGGTAATGGAATCGATTCTCTTCTTCAGGGCAATCACCGAAGCAAATGCATTCAGCGCCTCCCTGTAGAGCGATTTTCCTTTGCGGTGCCTCATCTGCTGTGGAAGGTAACCAACCTCATTACCGGTACTTCTTACCACCCTTCCTTCATCCGGATCCTGCCGTCCGTCAATCAGGTTCAGAATGGTAGTCTTGCCTGCCCCGTTACGTCCCACCAATCCAATCCGGTCTCCCGGATTTACCTGGAAACTTATCTTATCTAAGAGCACAAAGGCCCCGAATCGTATGGTTACATTATCAATTGATATCATTCTGCGGGCAAAAATAGAACAATTCAGCGAGTCAGTTGTATATTTAGCCGGTACAAACTCACATCTGAAAAAATAAATTGCATCGTATGTTCAGTGGAATCTTAAATTGCGGCGTGGAAGAGATCATTGCAGAAGTGATGCAGGAATAATACTTTTGATCCCAAATCAAAAAGATGGGCAGAAGAAAAAATTTACCCCTCCTTGAAAAAGTAAGCATTGAAAATATCGGTGCCGAAGGCAAGTCCATTGCCAGGGTTGATGGTATAGTCGTATTTGTGAAAGATGCCGTTCCCGGAGATGTTGTGGATCTCCAGGTATTCAGGAAAAAAGGGAGGTACATGGAAGCCCGCGTGCTAAAGTACCATAGTTATTCGGACCAGCGGACCGAGCCCTTTTGTGAACACTTTGGGGTCTGTGGGGGTTGCAAATGGCAACATCTTCCATACGATCGTCAGCTGCACTACAAGGAACAGCAGGTGGTGGATGCCTTCAGGCATATTGCGGGGGTAGAGATCCCCGAAACCATGCCCATCCTGGCTTCCAATCCCGTCACGCAGTACAGAAACAAGCTGGAGTACACCTTTTCCAATCACCGCTGGTTGCTGGACCATGAGAAAGATCAGGAAACTCCCTTTGAACATACCAATGCGGTGGGCCTGCATGTGCCTGGCAGGTTCGACAAGGTAGTTGATATCCAAACATGCTTCCTGCAGGGTGAACCCACCAATGCAGTGCGGAATTTCCTCAGGGAGATATCCCTGGAAAAGAAGCTTACTTTTTACGACCACCGTAGCAACGAGGGATTGCTCCGTAACCTGATTATCCGGACCACCACCCTGGGAGAAGTGATGGTGATCCTTTCAGTACAGTTTGACGTTCCGGAACTATATGAGGTACTGGATGCCATCAAGGATAAGTTTCCTGATCTTACCAGCCTGATGTATGTGATCAATCCAAAGAAGAATGAGACCCTGTATGACCAGGATATTATTACCTGGTATGGAAGAGATCATATTTTTGAACAACTGGAAGATCTAAAATTCAAGATTGGCCCCAAATCGTTTTTCCAGACCAATTCCTATCAGGCACTCAGACTCTACCAGGTTACCAGGGAGTTTGCCGCACTAAAAGGAGATGAAGTGCTCTATGACCTGTATACCGGAACCGGGACCATCGCAAATTTCATGGCTCACAAAGCAAAGTCGGTGGTGGGAATCGAATCGGTCCCTGAATCCATCGAGGATGCGAAGCTAAACTCAGAGATAAACGGAATCGGGAACACCCACTTTTTTGCCGGCGATATGAAGGATATCTTCTCCGACAGTTTTATAGCGGAGCATGGTAAACCCGATGTGATAATTACCGATCCTCCCAGGGCCGGCATGCATGCAAAAGTGGTGGAGCAGATCCTGAAGATTGCACCGGAGCGCATCGTATATGTCTCCTGTAATCCGGCCACCCAGGCCAGGGATGTGGAGCTTCTGGGAAGATCTTATAAAATCAGCAAAATTCAGCCGGTGGATATGTTTCCCCATACCCACCACGTGGAAAATGTGGCACTGCTGGAAGCCATTTAGCTCCGGTCGGTTCCCATGGGTAGTTTCTCCGCGGGCCACTCCTTCTTAAAGTCTTTCCAGTACTTACCTATGGTTCCCTTGATGTCTTTTCTGAGTACCAGCAAACCAAACAGGTTGGGAATGGTCATGATGGCAATGGTAATGTAGGAGAGGTTCCAGACAATAGTAGTATCGGTAAACGAAGCCACGAAGAATCCCGCTACATAGATCATCCGGTAGTAAATCACATACTTGGTTCCAAACAAATAGGTTACTGCCCTGCCCCCGTAATAGGACCACGAAATGGCCGTGGAGAATGCAAAAAGTAGCAATCCTATGGAGACAATATACTGTCCCCAGTCGCCCATGATACTCCGCTTGAAGGCCTCCGTAGTCAGGGGGGCGCTGTGAATCAGGGATTGGCCGGTAAAATAGATCTCCCCTTTTTCCTTGTTTTTTCGTTTTCGCTTGCCGCCAGATTCATCTTTGTCCATTTCACTGAACCTGACGATCCCGGCCTCCACAGGAATGGAACCGGTAAATTTTTCTTTTCCGCGGGTTACAACAACATCTTCTGCAAATGATTCGGCATGGATAAGGGTAATTCCTTCGCTGACGACGCTTCCTTCATTCACCTGTATTGATCCTGTAAATAATGCCAGGGTGGTATCGTTGTTGAAGGCCCGGCTCAGCAGGCTTCGATCTTGTTCATTGCTCTCATCATAAGTACCTTCCAGGATCTGCATATCGGCCTGTTCGAAACGGTTTTCAATCTTCTCGTTCCACACGCCCGATGAAAGCAGCACCAGACCGGTAATGGTACATATTATGATGGTATCGATAAAAGGTTCAAGAATAGCAACCATCCCTTCAGAAACCGGTTCCTGGGCCTTGGCAGCACTGTGGGCGATGGGTGCAGATCCCTGTCCCGCCTCATTGGAGAACAGTCCACGGTTCACTCCTTTATTAAAGGTAAAAGCAAAACCGGCTCCCATGAATCCGCCAATGGCTGCACTACCTGTAAAGGCATCGGTAAAGATGGAACCCAGAGAGGGAAGAATGTTCTGATAATTGGTAGCAATAACCAGGATGGCTCCAATCAGGTAAATAAAAGCCATCGCGGGAACC
>JAYEOJ010000532.1:0-2142 GCA_034722835.1 Bacteroidota bacterium
AAGGGAAATTGGCTTCTTGTATGGCATGTATAAAAAATTGACTCGCGAACACACGGGGGTGCTGACCGGTAAAGGGATTGACTGGGGCGGCAGCTTGATCAGGCCGGAAGCCACAGGCTTTGGCAGTGTATACTTTGCCAGGGAGATGCTTGCAACTAAAGGCGAAGACATTAAAGGAAAAACTTTTGCCCTCTCAGGATTTGGAAATGTGGCCTGGGGAGCTGCTACCAAGATCAATGATTTTGGAGGCAAGGTGCTTACTATTTCCGGACCAGATGGATATATCCATGATCCGGAGGGTATTTCAGGAGATAAGATTGAATATCTGCTGGAGCTCAGGGCTTCCAACCAGGATATCGTCAAACCCTATTCCTATGAATATCCGGAAGCTAAATTTTATCAGGGTAAACGCCCCTGGGAAGTCAAATGTGATGTTGCCATCCCTTGTGCTACACAAAATGAGCTGAACAAGGAAGACGCGGAGAACCTTGTGGAGAACAGATGTATCTGCGTTGCAGAAGGTGCTAATATGCCTTCAACACCAGCAGCAGTTGAAGTGTTCCTGGAAAACAAGATCCTTTTTGGCCCCGGGAAGGCAGTTAATGCCGGTGGAGTATCTACTTCCGGACTGGAAATGTCACAAAACTCTATGAAGCTGAACTGGCCGGCTGAAGAAGTGGATAAGAGACTCCACCAGATCATGAAGGATATTCATCAGGCCTGTGTCGAATATGGAACCCAGGAAGATGGCTATATCAATTATGTTAAAGGAGCGAATATAGCCGGATTCCTTAAGGTTGCCAATGCCATGATAGATCAGGGCGTGTTGTAGAATGCACTCTGCACTCTGCACTCTGCACTCTGCACTCTGCACTCTGCACTCTGCATTCTATTCACTCCCAAACCCCTGCAATCTTCTCCTTACAAGCCTTACACTCCCCATCCACCAGGTTATTCGTAACTATCTTATATCCCTTTCGCTCGATGACAATCTTCTTGCAGGCAGGGCAATAGGTGTTCTCGGCATCCGAACCAGGCACATTGCCGATATAAACGTACTTCAATCCTGACTCCATCGCAATCTTCCTGGCTTTTTCCAAAGTGTCAAAGGGAGTGGGAGGGATCTTGGTCAGTTTATATTGAGGATGGAAACGGCTGAAATGCAATGGGTAGTCATGCATTTGATGATCATATAGCCAGTCGCACATCTTTCTGATCATGTCAAAGTCATCTGTCCAGCCCGGTACCACCAAATTGGTGATTTCCAGCCATACATTCTCTTCTTTGAGAATCTTTAAGGTGTTCAGCACCGGCTCAAGTGTACCGGCATTAAGCATTTCGTAAGTTTCATTACTAAAACTTTTTAAGTCGATATTGGCGGCATCAAGCAGCTGGCAAATCTCTCTAAGTGGCTGTTCATTGATATAACCCGCTGAAATAAAGACGTTACGTATGCCTGCCATCCTGGCCATCTTTGCGGTGTCGAAGGTGTATTCATAAAAGGCAACCGGATCGGTATATGTATAGGCTATTGAGCTGCATTTGTATGATTTGCAGTCCCTGATCACATCCGCAGGCATCAGGTCATAATTCCTGGAATCCAGCGGACTGATCTGTGATATGTTCCAGTTCTGGCAATTCAGACAGGCCAGGTTGCATCCGGCGGTGGCAATCGAAAAGGCATTAGATGAAGGCAAGAAATGATAAAGGGGTTTTTTTTCGATCGGGTCCACATGAACTGCGCAGGGGTTACCATAAGCAATGCTGTACAATTTTCCATTTATATTAGTACGTGTACGGCAATCACCGATTTCATCATGTTTGATATTACAGGCCTGTGGGCAAAGTTTACATTTGACCCCTTTCGGGGTTTTAATATAGTGCATCGCTTCTTTGCTCCATTTCCATAATTCATCATCACCCGAAGGGCCCGGAATGACAATCTTATCCAGGTTTCTGGCCAGGCTATCCGTAAGGCTCAGGCCCATGGCCAGTCCGCAGGATCCATACAGACAATACTTCAGAAATGATCGCTTGTCTATTTTATTTGGTGAGTCCATCAATGGATAAAATTATACTTTTCTTTTTATTTTTAAAACGAATATGCTAATCAAAAAGTTTATTCCGGCGATGATCATACAT
>JAYEOJ010000533.1:0-2139 GCA_034722835.1 Bacteroidota bacterium
ACCAGGGCCAGGAGCAGGAGCAGATAACGTATCAGGTTCCCCCGGATGCGAAAGTGCTCAAACTTCAGGCTGTACATGGGGACAGGAAGGATCATATGAAATGCCATAATCAACATGATGGCCCACATAAAAAAGAGATTCATGGGTGTTCCGAACAGGCTGCCGCTTTGCATGACCTGCCAGAAGATGCCGGTCCAGAACAGGGCATGCGCCGGTGTGGGAAGGCCATAGAAGAAGCTCTCCTTATCCTCTTCCATATTAAAGCGGGCCAGGCGGATGGCAGCAAATACAGGCACCAGGAGTATGGAAATATAAACCACCCACTGGAATTGATCATAGAATCTACCCACATCCTCAGGCTGATTTTGAAAAAGCAACTTAAAAAGGGCATAGATAAACACTGCAGGCAAGACACCAAATGAGACCATATCGGCCAGGGAATCAAGCTGTTTGCCGGTATTGCTGCAGGCCTTCAACATGCGCGCTGCAAAGCCATCCAGGAAATCAAATACCGATGCGGCCAGGACCAGGTATACGGCCACCCTCCATTGTCCTTCAAGGGCAAGAACAATGGCCGCCGTGCCGCAGGCAAGATTCAGCAGTGTGATCAGGTTGGGGATGTGGCGTTTCATTCCTCTTGACCCCCGGACACTTGTTTTTCAAAATATTTAAGTGCCAGGCGTACGGCCTGGTAGCTGAGAAAGATCAACAAAGGCCAGCTTAGATATCCGATAATAGCTCCTATATACATGTAAGAAAGTTTTTAAGTTAATGGCTTAGAAAGCTAGTAAACATGGTGTTCTTCCTGCATTTCTTGTTCAGTAATCTTCTTTTTGTTCAGGGCCCTCCATGCAAAGATAATATAGGTCAGCACAAAAGGAACAAAGAGGGAAACCCAGCTCATGGCCACCAGTGTATAGTGGCTTGAAGAGGCGTTTTGAATGGTCAGGGAACTTTGCAGATCGTGTGCCGACGGATAAAAGGCAGTGTTGTTGAATCCGGCCAGCATAAACAAAGAAAAGACCACCAGGATGGTCCCGGGACCTGCAAACCAGATGCCGTTTCCATCATCTTTTAAGAGTCCTGCGGCAATCCCCCCAAGCACAGCCAGAACCCCCACCAGGAACATCACCAGTACCACCGGCATGGCCAGGAGGTTGTGAAAATACTTATATGGTTCCATAAAGATCTCCGCGTTATCCGGATCTACTGCAAAACCCTTTCTGAGCATGAGCCAGACAGTAAATATCAGGAAGAAGGCCACAAAAGGAATGGCATTTTTCAGCAATGCTTTTTTGCTTCTGTCAATAATATTCTCGTTGTCGATGGTCTTCATGAAATAGAGCAGTCCCAATACCCTGGCCAGAAAAAAGACAGTGAGACCCAGGGAGAGGTTAAAGGGATTAAGCGCCGCTTCCAGTCCATGTGCCTCGGTGGCCCATCTTACGCTGTTCATCTCGTTAAGCGAAAACTGCGATCCTGAGAAGAAAGTGGCTACGGCCACACCAACAAGGAAAGTCCCCAGCAAACCATTGATGAAGAGGAAGATCTCGTATGTTTTCTGACCCAGGAAATTACTGGCTTTGGTCCGGAACTCATAGGAGACCGCCTGGATCACAAAGGCAAAGAGAATGGCCATCCAGACCCAGTATGCTCCACCAAAACTGGTGGCATAAAAGAGTGGGAAAGAAGCAAAAAATGCACCCCCGAAGGTCACCAGGGTGGTAAAGGTAAATTCCCATTTTCTACCCAGGGAATTGACCAGGATGGTTCGTTCCGCCTCGGATTTACCAATTCGGAAAATGAAAGTTTGCCCTCCCTGCACAAAAAACAGGAACACCAGGATGGAGCCCAGGAGAGAAACAATGACATACCAGTATTGTTGTAAAGCGAAGAGTGATAGGTTTCCAAACATGATTAATTCCCTCCAGGTCCCTTTTTTATTTGTGAAATCATTATTTTAATCTCTGCTATAAAGAGCAGGGTAAAGGTTAGCAGGAAGATCCAGAAGGTAAGCTGGACCGCTCCGGGTTTCAGCCGCGTAACAGCAGCAATGTTAGGCATCAGCTCATAAACTACCCAGGGCTGACGTCCCAGTTCAGCCAGAACCCAGCCGGCCTGACTGGCAATCCAGGGCAT
>JAYEOJ010000534.1:0-8925 GCA_034722835.1 Bacteroidota bacterium
GGTGTTCTATTCCAACATCATCACATCCATTCAGCCCGTTCTTCTGGTTAAAAAGAAGGTCCGGCCTTTTATGAAAACCGGTCAACCCTACCTGGCCCTGGAAATGGTCAGCAGGGATAGCAACAAAAACAAGCAGCAGGAACGTTATGGAATAATCAAGATTCCAACCGATCACAACATCTCCAGATTTTTGGAACTTCCCGAAAGCAAAGGCAAGCACTATATCATGTTCCTGGAGGATGTGATTATGAAGCACATCGATGCCATCTTCCCGGGTTACAAGGTCACAAGCAACTACTCCCTGAAGCTTACCAGGGACGCCGATATGGAGTACGACGATTATGAGGGTGAAGACCTGATTGATGCCATTGACCGGATCCGGTCGGTTCGATCGGTTGGGAAACCCAACCGCTTCCAGTTTGACAGGGTCATGCCGCAAAAGCTCCTGCATTATCTGACTACCTCTTTTCATATCTCAAAAGACATCATGGTCAGGGGAGGAAGCAGGCATAACTTCAGGGATTTTTTCAGTTTCCCAAATCCAGTCTATCCCAAATTTGAGATTCAAAGTCTTCCCCCGGTGCCTATTCCTGCACTGGCCAATCAGAAAAAGCCCATAGCCAGCCTGATTAGTAAGACCGATTTTTTACTGAGTGTCCCCTATCAGCCTTTTGAGCATTATCTGAGGTTCCTGAGGGAGGCCTCTACTGATCCCATGGTCAAGGAGATTAAAACCACCCAGTACAGGGTTTCGGACCACTCGGTGGTGGTGAACTCCCTGATTGCAGCTGTCGAAAACGGGAAAAAAGTAACTGTTTTTGTGGAGCTGAAGGCTCGATTTGACGAAGAGGCCAATCTGAAATGGGCCTATGAGATGACCAAGGCCGGGATCCGGATCATATACAGCATCCCCAAATTAAAGGTGCATGCCAAACTTGCCATGGTCATTCGTAAAAAGGGATCTAAATACGGTGATCAGGTGTATCTGGGACCCGGTAATTTCAACGAAAAAACGGCCCGGCTCTACTGTGACCACGGATTGTTTACTTCCAATCCGGAGGTGGTTGGTGAGGTGAAAGAGCTTTACAAGCACCTGGAAAACCAAAAACTACGTCCCGATTTCAAACATATCCTGGTACCCGGATTCAATATGGTCCCCTCATTTATTGAGATGATCAATCAGGAGATCGCCAATGTGAAAGAGGGAAAGATAGGGTATATCCTGCTTAAGATGAACGGCCTGCAGGATAAAGAAATGGTGGATAGTCTCTACAAGGCCAGTGCAGCCGGTGTAAAGGTGGACCTGATTGTCAGGGGAGTCTGCACCCTCAGAACGGGAATGCCATACAGCAAAAACATCCGGGTGATACGGATAGTGGACAGGTATCTTGAACATGCCAGGGTTTTTGTGTTCCTTAACGACGGCGATCACCGGATCTACCTGGGATCGGCCGACTGGATGAAACGGAATCTGCGAAGCCGGGTAGAGTGTACCTTCCCCGTTTACGATGCAGACCTGAAAAAAGAGTTGCTGGATATATTGAACATTCAGCTCTCCGACAATGTGAAGGCCTGTGAGATTGATGAACACCTGAAAAACCAGAGAATCATTACCAAGGGGCCGGATATCAGGGCTCAGATATCTATTTATGAGTATTTTAAAAATAAATACTCCATTCCCAAGTATTCAGTGAAAGTATAAATAGCCTTGCATATGGAACTTCAAACCAGGCTCAAACATATCCACTCCGAGGCTGAATTTAACCAGGTTCTGGAGGAAAATAAAAATGTGATGATCTGCTGTGGCAGGATGGGTCCCATGTGCCTGCCGGTATACGCCGCCATGGAGATCCTCAGGGCAAAGTTCCGGCAGGTTGCCTTCTGTGACATACCCTTTGATCATCCCGAGGCACATGTGATACGTGAACTGCCAGAATGCCGCGGATTTATGGGACTTCCCTTTTCGGTCTACTTCAAAGACGGGGAGGTGGTCCAGTCCACCACAAGTATTCAGATGCAGGACCAGATTGAAACAATTCTAAAAAAGCACTATTAAGTACTGATGTCGGGGACCAGAAAGAAAAAGAGTGCACTCTCAGTCTCTGAAGGGGTGGAACAGCCGGGATCAATCAACCAGCAGGCTGTTGATCATCTTAAAAAAATCAAAAAGAAAGCGTACAGCAGTCAGCAACTGTTAAACGGAATCCGCAAGGGCGATATCAGTATGCTGGGCCAGGCCATTACCCTGGTGGAGAGTTCTCTTGAGAGCCATCAAAAAACTGCCCAGGAACTTATTGCCGCCTGTCTTCCCTATTCAGGTAATGCCTCCCGTATGGGAATCACAGGAGTGCCGGGTGCCGGGAAAAGCACTTTTATAGAATCCCTGGGGAAGCATATCCTGGAAGAAGAAGGAAAGCTTGCAGTACTGGCCATTGACCCGAGCAGTGAGCGCTCCAGGGGGAGCATCCTGGGTGATAAAACCCGCATGGAGGAGCTGGCAGGAAGCAGCCGGGCCTATATCAGGCCATCTCCTTCAGGAGGTACCCTGGGTGGCGTGGCCCGGAAAACCAGGGAGACCATTATCCTTTGTGAGGCTGCCGGGTTCGATACCATCTTCGTGGAAACCGTAGGTGTCGGACAATCCGAAACAGCGGTACACAGCATGGTCGATTTCTTTCTCCTGGTGATGCTTGCAGGAGCAGGTGACGAGTTACAGGGAATAAAAAGGGGAATCATGGAGATGGCCGATGCCATCGTTATCAACAAAGCCGATGGGAACAACGTACAAAGAGCCAGGCGCGCACAGGCCGAGTTTGCAAATGCGCTTCACCTCTTCCCCCCCTCGCTGTCGGGATGGGTTCCCAGGGTACTTACCTGTTCATCACTATACAACAAAGGAATCCGTGAAATCTGGGAAATGGCAAGGGAATACGCAGATTTTGTAAGAGGAAGCGGCTACCTGAAAGAAAAGAGACTGGAGCAATCCAGGTACTGGATGTATGAGACCCTCCGGGATGGGATCTACTCCCAGGTATTTAATGATCCGGCCATGAAAAAGGAGCTCGAAATACATGAAAAAGCCATTTCAGAAGGACGGATCACCTCCTTTATGGCCGCATCCTCTATCTTGAATAAGTATAAATCAGGTAATTAATCTACCGGACTATTCCCCTGTTAAATAATAAATTGTATCATTGCGCTTCAATTTAAAACTCAATCTGATATGCGTAAGTTAATCTGGATCATGCTGGCTATCATAGCTTTGCAGGCCTGCGATCAAAACATGGAAATTTATAATATGGAAGTGAACCTGGATGGTTCCGAAGGTAAATGGGTCAAACTGATGGCCCGCGTTGAAAGGGACTATGTAACCCATGATTCTGCCTTTGCGGAAGCTGGCTCACCCGCGGTCCTTACAAAGGGTGTCGAGGGAGTACATACCATGTATCTGACCGTGGAGGATGCAGAGGGTTCCGTTAAGTTGCTGGTAGAGAACAGCAACTACACTGTTACCGGGAGCCTGGAAAGTCCCGAGATCCTTACTAACAGTAAGGCACAGAACGACCTGAATGAGTACAATAAGATGCTCAAACCCCTTACGGAACAGATGAGTGCCCTGGTTACTGAACTCAGGAAGGGTCCCGATCCTGTTAATCCTGCCAGGAGTGATAGTCTTAGAGAAGCTTACTATGCACTTTATGAAAAACAGGATGCCATCGACTCGACCTATATTGCCGACAATCCTTCTTCCTTTGCAACAGTGCTTGCCTTACGGAACACATTCTATATGCTGGATGTGGAACAACTTGAAGCTTCACTTACCAGGCTGGATGCACCTCTTCAGCAAATGGAAGAATATACCTATATGTATGGCAAACTGGAACGAATGATAGCTGTGACCATAGGGAAGCAGTATACAGATTTTGCACTGGAAACTCCCGAGGGTGAATTATTGAAAGTATCTGATGTACACCAGGGGAGTGTTCTGTTAATCGACTTCTGGGCCGCCTGGTGCGGACCATGTCGCCGGGCCAATCCAGAAGTGGTGGAAATATACAAGCAGTACCATGAGCAGGGCTTCAATATCCTGGGCGTGTCCCTGGACCGTGATTCAGCCAGCTGGGTGCAGGCCATTGCTGATGACAAGCTCACCTGGGACCATATTTCAGATCTGAAATACTGGAATTCAGAAGGTGCCGAACTGTATGGCGTGCCTGCCATCCCCCATACTGTTTTGATTGACAGGGATGGAATTATTACTGCCAAGAACCTGCATGGTGACGAGCTTCGTGAAACCATAGAAGCCCTGTTGTAGGATTCCAGACATAAGCTGTGGGTGTTAGGCGCTCTTAATCACCTCTCCTTTCACCCAGAGAATCATTTTGCTTTTCTTGGGATCATTGGTAATGATGGTGACCGTTTTATTCTGATTTCCCATCTTACCGGCCGAATTGAACACGGTCTTTATATTCACCGATTCACCTGGAGCGATGACTCTTTTTTCCGGCTGAACTGCAGTACAACCGCAGGATGCCTTAACCTTCCTGATAATGAGATCCGTTTTGCCGGAGTTGGAAAGCACGTAAGTATGCTCCACCTTCTCTCCCTGCTTGATCTTTCCGAATTTGAACTCGGCATCATCTACACTAAGCACCGGGGCTTTGGCCAGTTCCGCCTCCGAAAGTGCAGAAAAATCCTCTTCGATATTGGCACTAATCACCAGGCTGTAGTTCCTTTCAGAAGTCCCGTTAACTTCAAGATTCATCCGGTCAATCACAAATCCCCAGTCATTCCTCATGGGAGCATTGTAGCTGGCAACGATCAACCCCTTTTGCTTCGGTTTCAGCAGGGCAGGTTCTATTTTAATTGTGACATGCTTGGGAACTCTTTGAAAAGCCACCTTCACATCCGCATCGGAGGTGTTGATAACTTCCAGACTTTTCTCAGTGGTCGCTGTATTTTTCAGGTTGCCAAAGGCCAGATGGTTCGACTTCAGGCGCATGGGACCCATGGCATAGCGGTAATCATCCTCTATGGTTCTGGGCTTGGGCTCCACCTCTCCTGCAATGGTTAACCTGACACTGCCGGGATTGGAATTTGAAATCACGGTCACATACTTCCTGAAAGCTCCGGGTCTGCCCGCGGGATTATAAGTAGCGGCCACATATCCCTTGCCTCCGGGAGGAATCGGTTCCCGGGTCCAGCTTGGTGCGGTGCAACCGCAAGAGGCAGAGACATTCTGAATAATCAGATCACTGCCTCCCGTATTAACAAACTCAAACTTATGTGTGACTTTCCCGTCCACTTCCTTAAATTTCCCGAATTCGTGGGTCGTTTTATTAAATGATATTTTTGGTTGAACCGTCTGAGACATCAGCGGTGCAATGAAAACAGCCAAACAGATGAACAATACTATCCGCTTCATAGTCCAATTTTTTTGATTGAATAATTATAATTGATACACTTGCAGCTGTAAAATTAACGTAAATAACCCAAAAATAGTTGCATAATTTTTGAGGTAAGCAAAAGAATACAATTATCGGGCCATATATAAAAAAGCCATATTACGAATAATGCTTACTTTTAAACTGCAGTTAGAGGGTATGAGAAGTGTTGCAAAAATAGGGCTCCTGTTATTCTTTATGCTCAGTTCGGCGGGTTTGTCTGCGCAGTTTTATAACGGAATGCAGATGAATTTTGGCAAGAACAGGGTGCAGTATAATAACCGTTACTGGAAGTATTATCGGTTCGACAGATTTGATGTGTATTCTTATGAAAACGGGACCGATCTGTCCCTGTATGTGGCCGAATTTGTGGAAAAGGAGCTTGCACTGATCGAGCGTTTCTTCGACTATGATATTGAAAGGCGACTTATTTTTCTGACTTACAACAAGCTTTCAGATTTCAGACAGAGTAATATCGGGCTGGTCTCAGAGGCTGAAGAATACAACATAGGTGGAACAACCAATATAATTCAAAACAAGGTTTTCCTTTATTTTGACGGGGATCACATGAATTTCGAGAGACAGATCAGGGCTGCCATGGCCGAGGTTCTTGTTTCCGAGATGATGTATGGAAAGGGGGTGAGGGACAATATGACCAGCAGCACCATGATCAACCTTCCCGATTGGTACCTGAAAGGGCTGATCTCTTTTGTCTCCAATCCCTGGGACTACGAACTGGAAAACCGGGTTAAGGATGGGATTGTCTCCGGGAAATACAGCAAATTTGTTAACCTGCAGGATGATGATGCCCGTTATGCCGGGCATTCATTCTGGAAATATGTGGCCGATCTTTACGGAGTATCCATCATCCCTCAGATACTCTATATTACCAAGATCAATAAGAATGCTGAAAGCGGATTTCACTATGTTCTGGGCAGCAAACTGAAAGAGCTTTCCACCGACTGGTCGGCATACTACATGGGGCTCTATAACGCCACAGAGGAAAGTGCCGGGCTTCCTGATCAGGGACAGATACTTAAGAAATCCAATAAGAGAAGAGTTTACCAGAATATTAAAATCAGTCCGGACGGACGGATGGTGGCCTATGTTACCAACCAGAAAGGGCAGTATAAAATCTGGATTCACGACGAAGCAAGCGACAAGCAGGAACGTATTTATAAAAGGGGAGAGAAACTGGACCAGATCAATGATTACTCCTTCCCGGAAATTGCATGGCACCCCTCTTCACAGATCCTTGGTTTTGTGACCGAAGAGAAAGGAGAGCTGAAATTCCACATTTATAATCTGGAAACCCGGCAGATCACCACCAGGAACCTGCTTTATTTTGAGAAGGTCCTGGATTTAAGTTTCTCCCCGGATGGCCGGAAACTGGTATTCTCAGCAGTGGCCGATGGCCAGACCGATATATGGGTATTTGACATCGCTGCCTCAACCAATGACCGGATCACAAATGACCTGGCCGATGACTTTAACCCAAGGTTCATAAATAATATAAACAACATCTCTTTTGTCTCAAACAGACGAAGTGATACCATCTACATGGAAAATGACCCCAAAAACAATACCACCACTGCATTTGCGGTCTATGTATATGACTATGCAGGCAGAAGTACCGAATTACAGAGAATATCTGAAGGGGAATATTTCAATCACGCCCAGCCGCTATCGCCCAGACACAATGAATTCTTTTACCTGAGCGATAAAAACGGCATTGTGAACCGTTACTATGCCCGATACGACAGCACCATCAGCCTGGTCGACACCACCATTCACTACAGGTATTTTGCCAATAGTTTTCCGCTTTCCAACTACAAACGAAATATTCTGTCTCACGATATCAATACAGAGACACAGGAGATTGCTGAAATCGTATACAACGATGGCAGGTATCACATGTACAAATACCCCATGGAGTTTGACCGGAGATTCGGGGATCGCCTGGATCCTACTTTATACCGGGACAGGCATGTGGACAGGTTGACTGCGGAAGACTCCATCCATCACGTGGAAAAGAAGGTGATCTCCATGAAAGATATTGCCAACAACCAGCTGATTCACCAGGGCGATACCATAGAGTTACAGGAGTTTAAGATCGATATCAACAACTACATTTTTGAACGGGAGAAACTCAATTATTACAACAACCAGCTGGTGGACAGAAATCTGAACCTGGTGCTTGACTCCACGGAGAATAAAAGAATGATGTATATCGATTACTCCACCTCTTTCTATCCTAGTAAACTGGTTAACCAGATCGATTTCAGCTTCCTGAATGCTTCATACCAGGCCTTTACAGGAGGAGCATTCTATTACAATCCCGGACTGAACCTCTTATTCAAGGTGGGTGCAAATGACCTGTTCGAAGATTACAGATTGGTTGGAGGGGTCCGCTTTGCTACAGATTTTGACAGTAATGAATACCTGCTCAGTTTTGAGAACCTGAAACATCAGCTGGATAAACAGCTGGTTTTTCACCGCCAGGTTTTTAAGAATTACGTGGATTATTATACCATTGTCAAAACCTATACCCATGAATTGCTGGCATCGGTGAAATACCCACTGGGCCAGACGCTTGCCCTGAAAGGTACCGCTTCGTTCAGACATGACAATTCCGTCTACCTTTCCACCAGCATCGATAATCTGAATGAGCAAAACAAATTAAAAGTGTGGGGTGGATTAAAAGGAGAGGTGATTTTTGACAATACCAGAAAGCTGGGAACCAATCTTTACAGTGGAATGCGCTGGAAGGTATTTGGTGAAGCATACCGCCAGATCAATGAAGCTAAATCCGATCTTTTTGTGCTTGGCGCTGATTTCAGGCACTACCTCCGGATTCACCGGACCCTGATCTGGGCCAACAGGATCGCCGGCAGCACCTCTTTTGGAAGGAGCCCATTGATCTATTACCTGGGAAGTGTTGACAACTGGATCAACCTCAACCAGTCGGAAAACCCCACCTTCAATAAGTCTGTTAACATCGATTATTCTCGGAATTATGCCTACCAGGCCCTTTCTACCAATTTGAGGGGTTTCTCCCAGAATATCAGGAACGGAAGCAATTTTGTGGTCATCAATACCGAGCTCAGGTGGCCCATCTTCCGATACCTGGCCGGGCACCCCCTGGGCTCGGGTTTCCTGAATAACTTCCAGGTGGTTGGATTTGCAGATATTGGAACTGCATGGACCGGTCTGCATCCATTCAGTGAAGAAAATGCATGGAATACGGAAGTCATCGTTAACGGTCCGATGACCATCACAATCGATGCAAACAGAGATCCGATCGTGGCAGGATACGGCTTTGGTATAAGGGCTCAGTTACTGGGTTATTTTATCCGCCTTGACTGGGCATGGGGAGTAGAAAATATGCAGGTGCAACCCCGGATGTTCTACCTCTCACTGAGTCTCGATTTTTAATTTTTGCACCATTTGGATGCACAATATAGCGAGTAGCAGAATGACT
>JAYEOJ010000535.1:0-2129 GCA_034722835.1 Bacteroidota bacterium
ATAGTTTGATGAGATGGCTACAAGCATCATCTCCTCAGAACTATAAGCTGCACTCAGCTCTTTTAACCTTTCCTCGTAGGCCTGTGCTGTTGGGCAGTGGTTGGCTGTAAACACAATGGTCAACACGGCAGCCTGGCTGAAACTCTCCAGGGTATAGTTAAGTTCGTCGATCCCGATGAGTGAGAATGAAGGTGCTTTCTCACCGATGGCCAGGGGTTCAGGCTCATCAGCCAGCAACACGTTTCCAATCATCAGCAGCAATCCAAAGAATAGGCCACGATGCATCATAATAGATATTTGGTCAGGAGTTCCTTGCCCTGGCGGATGGCATCCCTTCCGCTGGATTCGATTCCGTACCACCCGGTATAGCCCATCTTCTTCGACATCCTGATCATGCGTCCGGATAACTCTTCGGTGGGCTGGTTCCGGTAGGACATCCCTTTGGCATAAGGAAGCATCTTTTCCAGGTAGGCCAGGTTATCAAACTCAGGGCCCGGTGAACGCCAGTCGGGATAGCTACCAAACAGGGGGTGATCCACAGCTCTAAACAGTTTCTCCATCCAGTCAGGATCGTTGGAAACCCCGCCATGATTCTCAATTACCACATTGATTCCTGCCTCCGAAGCATAGTCCAGCAACATTTGGTAAGATTCCACGGCCCACTCCAGGTTCTCCTCCGCGCTTGCCTCCTCCACGCCCCTGCAATTGGTCCGGATGGTATGACATCCCAGGTAGTGGGCCACATCGATCCACTTCCGGTGGTTGATGGCATATTGCTTCCGCACCTGAGCCTCGGGCGAACAGGGGTCCCCTTCCGCATCCACCATAATCAGCACCATGGTCACTCCATAGTCTTCTGCATTCTGTTTCAGTTGATTCAGGTAGTTCATATGCGGAACTTCGAATAGGGTATTCACAAACTCTATCCCGTTGATATCAAACTCCTCCCGGGCCAGCTTTGGAAAATCCAGGGTGGTCCACAGCCCCTGCCGGATCTCATCCACCAGCGCCCACTGGGCAATGGAAATATCGTCCTGGGTGGGCATTATCGGTAGTATAGCCACAGATTTAGCATCAATCTTGTCCTCAGCATCTCCCTGGGATACGCACGATCCCAGCAGGGAGGAAGCCACCATCCCGGTAGCTCCCACTCCTATTGACTTTTCAATAAATGATCTTCTTTTCATATTACAACTCCCATCCTTTCCTGTATTTTCTGGTTAAAAATTCATTGGCTTTAGGTACGTTGGTGATCTCCACCTTCTCGGGATCATAATCCACCCTTTTCCCTGCTCTCAGTGCCACTCCACCCAGAAGAATGGTCTGGGTCACCGGTACAGCTTTCAGGAAGGTGCCAGGCGACTCCTCCCCTTTCTTAAAGGTTTCGATCCAATCACGATCACTGCGGACGGTTACCTCCTTTGGTGGCTTGTCCGATCCGGTGAGCTCCACCATTCGTTTTTCGGGAATGATCTTCGGATTCTCTCCCCGGAAGCCGGACAGGATCTTTCCCTTATCCCCCACAAACATCATTCCTTCACGCGGCAGATCTCTGTTTTCGCCTTCCAGCTCTTCCGGGGTAAAAGGTTTCATGCCTCCATCGTACCAGTATAATTTAAAGGCTGGCAGCGTCTCCTGCTCGGGAAAATCGAACTTCACCATGCTGGAATAAGGGAAAGCCACATTATTTCGAACACCCCTGCTTGTATGATTCACGATTTCACAGGTAGTGGTCCCGTAGGCCCTGGCACTCAAGGGTGCCGTATTGATTCCTAACTGAAGGAAAAGGGGCCAGAGACTGTAATGTCCCATATCGGCAATGGCTCCTGCTCCGAAATCATACCATCCCCGGAATACGGCATGGGTGTAATTGGGATGGTAGGGACGGTCGGGAACAGGTCCCAGCCACATCTGCCAGTCAAACCCGTCAGGAACGGCAGGTGTCTCTTCGGGGTTGGAGGTCCACTGAGGCCATACCGGACGGTTCGACCAGTTGTGTATCTCTTTTAATTCTCCGATAACTCCCTGGCTGATCCAGTCCAGGGCCACTCCCAGTCCGCTTCTTTCGCTCCAGGCAAGCAGGTGGGAACTTACCCCCGTCTCCCTGGCAGTATCGATGGTCTTCAGGG
>JAYEOJ010000536.1:0-2127 GCA_034722835.1 Bacteroidota bacterium
GAGATACCAGAAAGAGGCGGAGGGCTTTAATATATTTGAACAGGGTATTGATTATGAGAAGTATGTAAGGAACCGGATCAGGATCCGCTACAACGATTTCAAGAAAATAGAGCCCTATGTTTCAGCAGAGCTCTTTCAATTGTTTACCTATGCACAAGCATCCGAACTGGAATACATACGTGTACAGGGAGGTGTTAAATACGAAGCTGGCAAATTGGGATACTTCCGCTTTGCTTACGGGTTTAACAGGGAGTTCACCTCTGTTGAACCTGCCATGATAAGCATGTTCAAGCTTAATTATACCTATGAGTTTTGATGGTTCCTGGGAATGCTGTCCGGGCCAGGTAAGCAATCAGAACTCAGAAGTAAAGTGAAAGGTGATTTCCGGGAAATTATCCCGGGCCATCTGCAGGGCATAGGGTGATTCGGCCATATAGACCTCACGGCCCTCTTTATCTGTGGCCAGTTGCTGGTACTTTCTGAGTCTGAAATCTTTCAGCTTTTCTGTGTGATCTGTCTCTATCCAGCAGGCCTTGTGCATGGGGAGCTGCTCATACCTGCAGCTGGCGCCATATTCATGCTGCAGGCGGTACTGGATCACATCGAATTGCAGTGCACCCACGGTCCCGATAATTTTCCGGCCATTGGCTACACTTACAAAGAGCTGCGCCACTCCCTCGTCCATCAATTGCTCCAATCCTTTGGCCAGCTGCTTGAATTTCATGGGATCATCATTTTCCACGTAGCGAAACATCTCCGGAGAAAAACTGGGCATTCCCTGGAATTGCAGCTTCTCCCCTTCGGTTACAGCATCGCCAATCTTAAAGTTTCCGGTATCATGAACTCCCACAATATCACCCGGACAGGCCTCATCAATAACCGATTTCTTTTCCGCCATAAATGAAGTAGGACTTGAAAACTTCATCTTCCTGCCGCTTCTGACATGCACATAGGTCCTGTTCCTTTCAAACTTACCTGAAACAATTTTAATGAAGGCAAGCCGGTCGCGGTGATTTGGATCCATATTGGCATGGATCTTAAATACAAATCCGGCAAACTTATCATCTTCCGGGTGAACCTTCCGCTGTTCCGTTTCAATTACCCCGGGTGAAGGGGCCATCTGTATAAAGCAGTCCAGTATATCCTGAACCCCGATATTATTCAGGGCACTTCCAAAAAAAAGTGGTGCTATGCTACCAGCCAGGTATTCTTCCCTGTCAAGCTCAGGATAGACACCTTCAATCAGTTCAAGCTCCTCCTGCAAACGATCGCTGTGTGGTGCAATGTGTTTTTGAAATTTTGGATCTCTCAGGTCGCTGTACTCCACAACTACTCCGATGGTTTGCTTGCTGTTGCTGTTAAATGAGCGGAACTTGTGTTCGAAACGGTTGTAAACACCCCTGAAATCGGGTCCCATGCCAACGGGCCAGCTAAGCGGGTGGACATGAATTTCAAGTTCCTGTTCAATTTCATCAAGAAGCTCAAAGGGATCCAGTGCCGGACGATCCAGTTTGTTGACAAATACCATTACCGGAGTTTTCCGCATCCGGCATACATTCATCAGTTTTCTTGTCTGCGCCTCCACCCCTTTTGCTGCATCGATCACAATAATAACACTATCCGCTGCCGTCAGGGTCCTGAACGTATCCTCAGCGAAGTCCTGGTGACCAGGAGTATCCAGAATGTTGATTTTCTTCCCACCGTACTCAAACCCCATAACAGAGGTGGCCACAGAGATCCCCCTTTGTTTTTCAATCTCCATGAAATCGGAGGTTGCAGTCTTCTTGATCTTATTGGACTTAACAGCTCCGGCCACATTGATGGCTCCCCCGAACAATAAAAATTTCTCGGTCAGCGTTGTTTTGCCTGCATCGGGGTGACTGACAATGGCAAAAGTTCTTCGCCGTTCTATCTCTTCTTTTAACTTCATCCTTGAAAATGAGCGGCAAAGATAATAATTCCTAATTTTGAGAGCCTATTAACATGGATTTTAATGGAGGATAAAAAGAAAGAGGGACGCTATTCCCGCATTCACAAGCAGATAGAGGATTTAATGCCCAAAACAGATGATGCGCTTGCAAGAATGGCCACCATCTGTGCAGTGCTTCATCATAAAATGGACCACTT
>JAYEOJ010000537.1:0-8855 GCA_034722835.1 Bacteroidota bacterium
AGGGATTTATTGATATAAGGCGAGATATGGCAAATCCCCAGATTTGGGTGCAGTCCAAAAGAAGAGTAAGTTTGGAGGAGCTGGAACTTGAGATTACCCAGCTGCTACGCTCTTACAGGAGACTGCAACCTTCGGAGGAGAATAACTTTGCCCTGAATCAGACCAGTATTATCAACAACCAGCTAGATCAGCTCTTTGCAGTTTTAAAGATAGCAGGTTTCTTTATCGGGATATTTTCCATTATTGTGGGCGGATTCGGGATTGCAAATATCATGTTTGTTTCGGTAAAGGAGCGAACCCATATCATAGGGATCCAGAAAGCCCTGGGAGCAAAGAAATATTTCATTCTTCTTCAGTTCCTTTTTGAATCGGTGATGCTGTCGGTGGCAGGCGGGATTATCGGACTTCTGATTGTATTTACCGGGGCAGCTGCCATTACTCTGTCAGGTGACTTTACGGTTACCCTGACCACGGAAAATATTATCATGGGCATTGGCATATCCAGCCTGATCGGATTGATAAGCGGAATCTTTCCTGCCTGGCAGGGGGCCCGGATGGATCCGGTGGTGGCAATCAACACCTCATTCTGATCCCCTGATCATAGAAATACTTCGTAGAGGATCCTTCCCATCAGGAAGTAGATAAAGAGCCCTATGATATCGTTCATGGTGGTAATAAATGGCCCGGTAGCCAGTGCAGGATCAATTTTGACCCGGTCCAGCAATAAGGGGATCAGCGTGCCGAACAAGGCAGCAAAGATAATCACCACAAACAGCGAAGTACTTACAGTAAAGGTGAGAGCCAGGTTCTGGCTGACAAAATAGTTATACAGGAAGAGGATTCCCGAGAGGATGATACCGTTCATCAGGGAGACAACCAGTTCTTTTCCCAGTTTCCGGTACGTACTCTCCAGACCCAGGCTGTTGCTGGCAATACCCTGGACAATGATAGCCGATGACTGGATCCCCACATTCCCTGCCATGGCGGCAATCAAGGGAATAAAGAAGGCCATTTCGGGATTGATCTTGATATCTTCTTCAAACCTTCCTATAACCGCAGCGACCACGATTCCGCCCAGCAACCCGATGATCAGCCAGGGAAGCCTGGCCCGGGAAAGTCTTGCAGGTGAGTCGGTCGTCTCCACATCGGTGGTAATACCGGAAGCCAGCTGGTAATCTTTTTCAGCTTCATCCCTGATCACATCCACCACATCGTCGATGGTGATCCGTCCCATGAGCCTGCCAATGGAGTCGGTAACCGGCAGGACAATCAGGTCGTATTTTTCCATAATCTGGGCAACTTCTTCCGAGTCAGTGTCTGTCTGCACGCTACGAACCTCTGCAGCAAAGATATCCTTGATCCTGTTGGAGGCGCTGGCCATCAGAAGGGCTTTCAGGGAGAGGATTCCCAGCAGCACATTTTCATCGCTGACCACATAGATGTAGTAAATCTCGTCCAGGTCCTCGGCCTGTTTACGCATCTCCCGTATACAGGTGGCCACCCCCCAGTTTTCGTTTACCCGGATCAATTCCTTGGCCATCAGTCCGCCGGCTGTATCCTCGTCATAGCTGAGCAGATCCACAATGTCCCCAGCCTGTTCCACATCATCTATATGGAGCAGAACCTCCTGTTTCTTATCCTCAGTCAGGTCGCCAATCACATCGGCCGCATCATCCGATTCCATATGATCGATAAACTGGCTGGCAATCACCTCGGATGGAAGTGCTTTCAGGAATGCTTCCCTATCGTCCTCTTCAAGTTCTACCAGCACATCCGAGGCTTTCTCAGGATCCAGGAGCAAATAGAGGTAGGTGGCCTCCTCCAGGGAGAGATTCTCATAGATCTCGGCAATATCGGCCGGGTGAAGCTCTTCCATCATGGCCAGGGCAGCGCCGTCGTTCCTTTCTTCAATGAGGGACTTCAGTTCGACGATATATTTACGGGTCAGTTCGGTGCTCATAACTCTGCCGTTTGTTGCGATTCAAGCCAATTGGTCAGTTCAATAAACTCTGAAACTCCGAGTTGTTCTGGTCTTTTGGACAGCAATTCGTTTTCGCTGTCCAAATTTAACAAAATAGATTTGATTGAGTTCCTGATCATTTTCCGCCGCTGATTAAATGTGGTTTTCACCACTTTGAAAAAGAGCTTTTCATTACAGGGCAGGCTCCTTATATCGTTTCTGGTGAGCCTGATTACACCGGAGGTAACCTTAGGGGGAGGGAAGAAGGATCCGGGTTTGACCGTAAACAGGTTATCAATTTTATAATAAGCCTGGAGGAGGACACTGAGTATGCCATATTCTTTGGAACCTGGTGGGGATGCAATCCGGTTGGCTACTTCCTTCTGAATCATGCAGACCACCGTCGGGACCTGCTGCCGGTAATCAAGAACCCGAAAGAAGATCTGGCTGGAGATGTTATAGGGAAAGTTACCTATGACATGGAAGTTTCCATGGATATGTACATCAATATCCATTTTCAGAAAATCCTCTTCAATGATCCGGTTTTCCAGTACGGGCCACTTTTGCTTCAGGAAGGCCACCGATTCGGGATCGATTTCCACGGGCAGGAGCCGGATGTCCTTTTCAAGAAGGATGGCAGTAAGTACGCCGGTACCCGGACCAATCTCAAGAACAGTGTCTCCGGAAGGAACATGAAGGCCATCCACGATTCTACCGGCAATGGAGGGGTCGGTCAGGAAATGCTGACCCAGATGTTTTTTAGGCTTTACCATCGGTAGTCAAAGTTAAAATGATTTAGGTATTTTTGCGTATTAATTTCTTCGACATGATCAAGCTAAAGAACCCCTATGCGGAATTTCCCGGATACAGCTGTTTCGCATGCGGGCCCACCAATCCATCCGGATTGCATATGGAGTTTTATAAGGACAATGATGAAATTGTGTCCAAATGGGATCCCATCGAACACTACCAGGGATTTCACGACCTCCTTCACGGGGGGATCCAGGCGACCATGATGGATGAAATTGCCAGCTGGGTGGTGTTTTTGATGCTCGATACGGCCGGAGTAACCTACCGGTTGAATACCAGGTTTCGTAAGCCGGTATACATTTCCAAAGGGATTATTACGGTTCGTGCATCCCTGGTTCAGCATCAAAAACGAATAGCCGAAATCGAAGCCCGTTTATACGACGGTTCGGAATTGCTCTGTGCCGAAGGTGTGGCAAATTACTTTGTAATGCCACGTGATAAGGCTGTAAATGATTTTCATTTTCCTGGCAAAGAAGCCTTTTTGAAACAAACATAGATGAAATACGACTTCGATACACTGATTGACCGGAGAGGTACAGATTGTGTAAAATACGATTTGAGAGGGAAGCTCTTTGGCAAGGAGGATGTGCTCCCCATGTGGGTGGCAGACATGGATTTCCCAGTGGCGGATTTTATTCTGGATGCCATTGGCGAACGCCTGAAACATCCCATACTGGGTTACACCTTTCGTTCGGACCGTTTTGCAGAAAGTGTGGCCTCATGGATGGAACGAAGGCATGGCTGGGAGGTGGAGACCGGTGCTGTTGGATTCAGTCCGGGCATTGTACCGGCACTTAATATGTGTGTACTGGAGTTCACCGATCCGGGCGACCTGATTGCTGTTCAGCCACCGGTTTATTTTCCTTTCTTTTCGGCAGTTTCAAATCATGGAAGAAAGCTGGTCCACAACCAGCTGGTGAAAGTAAATGGCAGGTATGAAATGGACTTTGATCACCTGGAGGGTTTGTTTAAGGAGGGAGTGAAGCTTTTTTTCCTTTGCAGTCCACACAACCCGGTTGGAAGGGCCTGGTCCATGGAAGAGCTTCAAAAGCTGGCCGGTTTATGTGTAACATACGGGGTTCTGGTAATCAGTGATGAGATCCATGCCGACCTGCTCCTATTCGGACATCGTCATATTCCTTTTGCTTCCCTTGGGAAGGAAGTTGCAGATCTGACCCTGACCTGTATGGCCCCCAGCAAAACCTTTAATCTGGCCGGACTCTATACCTCGGTCATGATTGCCACCAATCCGCTTCTCAAGAAACGCTACGAAAAAGTCCTGGATGCGGTCCATGTGGGAGGTGATAATATCCTTGGACAGGTAGCACTGGAAGCTGCATATACGAAAGGGGATGAATGGCTCGGGCAGTTGATCAGTTATCTGGAAAAGAATTACACTGCCTTCAGCACCGTTCTGAATGATTCTGTGCCTGAATTACACATCTCAGCCCTTGAAGCCACTTACCTGGCATGGCTGGATTTCTCCTTTCTGAAGCTTGATGATAAAGGCCTCAATGATTTTATCATTCACAGGGCAGGACTTGGCCTGAATGACGGTCCGATGTTTGGGCCGGGCGGATCCGGGCACCAGCGCCTGAACCTGGCCACTCCAAGGAAGATCCTGATGGAAGGAGCAGAGCGATTGGCAGGCGCAGTACAGGGGGCTTAATCTTTTCGTATATTTAGGAGGTAAAGGGACATTGAACTGATAGAAAATGAAGGTCAGGCTTTCTTTCACAATTAAGATTCTGTTGCCATACCTGGTGCTTGCACTTCTGTTTTTACTGATTTTCCTTGGAGTACTTCAGAAGGGAAATAAGGGATTGGTATACCTGTCCGCAGCAGGAATGGGACTTTCCCTGGTGTTTGGAATTCTTCACAATTACTGGCTGAAGAGGCCGCTTATCCGGGTCAGCCGTCTGGTGAGCGAGCTTACCAAAGGAAACATACCCATATTCCGTGAACCTAAAGTGGCGGATGAGATTGGCGAACTGGAGATGGGCCTCGCCAGGCATGTTGCCAATCTCAAAGACATGGCAGCTTTTTCCAGATCCATGTCCACAGGAGACTTCACCGGGCATTATAAAAAACTAAGCAGTGAAGATGAGCTGGGAGATGCATTGAACAAGCTGAAGATCAGTCTAATGGAATCAATAAAGGAAGGGGAGGACCGACGAAATGCAGAAGAGAACCGTACCTGGTCCGCCCAGGGTCTTGCCAAGTTTAGCTCCCTGTTCAGGGAAGCAGAAGATAATCTCACGGACCTCTCCACGCTGCTGATGAGAGAGCTGGTAAGCTATACAGAAGCAGATGTAGGGGCTCTGTTTATTACCAGGGGAGAAGGAAGCGAAGAAGTTCCTTACCTGGAAGTTTCGGGCAGTTACGCTTTTGACAGGGAGAAACAGATCGACCGGACCTTCAAATTCGGAGAGGGACTTGTGGGGCGAGCTGCCATGGAGAAGGAGCTGATCTACATAAGCGATTTGCCTCCTGACTATATGAAGATTCGTTCCGGTCTGGGTGAGGATGCACCCTCCTCCATCCTTCTTGTCCCTGTTCTCCTGGACCAGCAGGTGATGGGTGTTATGGAGCTGGCATCCCTGGGAGAGATGCCCTCCCACCATATTGAGTTTATCAGTCAGCTTGCAGACGCACTGGCGACAACCCTGGCCAAGGTCAAAGCCAATCTGCAAAACAGGAAATTGTTTGAACAGACCAAGAAGCAGGCAGAAGAACTAAGTTCTCAGGAGAAGGTATTTAAGGAAGATATGGTGCAGCTGGAGAAGGCCCTTGAACGTTCTGTGGACAAAGAAGCAGAACTTATAAAAGAGCTGGAGCAATTGCGCAGAGAATTACCCTGATCCTCCATCAAACATTTTGTCAGGCCACTTGAAGCCATTAATGACAAAATGACATTCAAAAATGACATTCGAGTGACAAAATGACAGCATCCTGACCAGATTCCTGAATTGGTACGGGAATTGACCTGGGATGTTCAGTGATTAAAACACAAATACAAACAAATCAAATAGGAGGATTTATTATGTTAGCAAGAATCAACAGAAATTATGTTCCCGCTTACTGGGATGATTTTTTCAACGACAGGTTTTTCAACCAGCTTAACAGCACAAACTGCAACGGAAACACTCCGGCTGTCAACGTATCGGAAGATGACAAGAGCTACACCATTGAGGTTGCCGCTCCCGGAATTGACAGGAAAGAATTTAACCTGGAGATCGAAACCGATGTGCTGACCATCTCAACCGGGCACAAAGAGAGCAAGGAGGAGAAGAAGCAGAACTTCCTGCGCAGGGAGTTTAATTTTCAGACCTTCAAGCGGAGCTTCCAGCTTCCGGAGACCATTGACCAGGAGCAGATCAAAGCCACACACGAGGCTGGTATCCTGGCACTGACACTGCCTAAAAAAGAAGAGGTGGTCCAGAAGGCGCCCAGGCAGATTGAGGTGAAGTAATACGTAATACGCAAAGTTTGGCGTTTAGTTAGGTAGGGGCAGGGACCGGATCAGGTTCCTGCCTTTTTTTTGTACCTCATCTTTCCCCAGGTCATCACAACAACACCGACGATGGTTATCAGTCCGCCTATCAACTGAAGGATCTCCGGCAAAATGGAAAGATAGATCATGGAACCTGCCAGCACGAAGAGGCTTCGCGTGGCCTGAATAATCATGGTACGGGAAGCCTCAATATATTTCAGGGCAGAATACTGGGCCAGGCCGGTAAGGAATGGTCCCAGCAAGGACCCGATCGCAAGGTTCAGACCGGCAGTTCCCGAAATGGCAAAACTCTCCTTTCGGATGATCATGGCCCCCAGGGCAAAAAGAAAAAGAAAGACAACCCGGTTCAGGGTAAGGATTCCGGGATGGATGTCCTTGATCCTGCTTTTGGCAGTAACAATGCTGATGGAGGAGAAGACCGAGGAGACCAGGATCCACCCGGATCCTTTCCCAAAGAATTCAGCTATGCTTGTATCCCTGGTATAGGTAATCAGGATCACCCCGGCGATGGTCAGAATGATACCAATGGCCTCCACGCTGTTGAAACGCTCCCCCAGAAAACGGATCCCAAGAATGGTTACAAATATGGGGGTCAGATTGGAGAGGAAGGAGATGGTGGTTGGATTGTCGGCCAGTTGAATGGACAGAAACAGCAGGCTGGCAGCACCCAGTTCCAGGAAGCCTATAAGTACCAGGGTTATATTGGAGGCCCTGCTCAGAGCAGGTATTTTCCTGATCATCCCCGTGATAATAAGGAAAGGCAGGATATAGATCAGAGCGAATCCGAACCAGTAGAACTGGAACTGGTAGTAGTTCACCTCCAGCAGGGCAGCTTTGGAAAATACATATACATTGGCCATGCCCAGGGTTGCCAGAAAAGCCAGCGATATGCCCTTAACTGTAGGACTGAGATTGGAGAATATGTCTTTCACTTGTTTACAGCCTTGATTTGATCTCTTCAGTTTCCTTTTCAAAGCCCGGCTTTTCCAGCAGTGCAAACATGTTCTTTTTATAAGCTTCCACACCTGGTTGGTTAAAGGGATTAATTCCCAGCATATACCCGCTGATTCCACAGGCATTTTCGAAAAAGTACAGCAACTGGCCCAGCCACCGTTCATTCAGGGCAGGAATAGAGATCCTCATATTGGGGACACCTCCATCCAGGTGGGCCAGGATGGTCCCAAGCTCGGCCATTTTGTTCACATGGTCGATGTTCTTTCCTTCCAGGTAGTTCAGCTGATCCAGGTTTGCAGGATCACCGGGGATACTTACTTTGTGATCGGTCCGTTCCACACTGATAACTGTTTCGAAGAGCGTTCGTTCACCTTCCTGTATATACTGTCCCATGGAGTGCAGGTCGGTGGAGTTATCCACGGCAGCCGGAAAAATGCCCAGGCCTTCTTTTCCTTCACTCTCCCCATACAATTGTTTCCACCACTCTGATACATAATGAAGCTTATTGTGGTAGTTCACCATGAGTTCAATTTTCTTACCGGAACGGTAGAGGGCATTTCGCGTCGCAGCATACAGGGCAGCAGGATTCTCTTCAAATGGTAATGAGGGGTCGCACTTCCGGCTCATCTCCTGAGCCCCGGAAACGAGTTCCCTGATATTCACTCCACAGATGGCCAGTGGGATCAATCCCACCGGTGTAAATACCGAGAACCTTCCGCCCACATTGTCCGGTATGACATAGCTGCGGTATCCTTCTTCATCAGCCAGCTGCCTGAGGGCCCCTTTGCCGGAGTCTGTAACGGCAATGATCCTGTCCCGGGCCTCATCTAAGCCCACTTTCTTTTCCAGGTGATTTTTCAGGATCCGGAATGCAAGGGCAGGCTCGGTAGTGGTCCCCGATTTTGAAATAACCACAACGGAGTAGCTTTGCTCCTCCAGGAGTTCCAGCAACTCGAACATATAGTCTTCTCCGATATTTTGTCCTGCAAAAAGCATATGTGGAGCTGAATGTTCCTTTTTTAAGTGGGCAAAATTGTGAGCCAGGGCGTCATTCACCGCACGGGCACCCAGGTAGGAACCACCGATTCCCACCACCACAAGAAGGTCGGTTTTTTCTTTTAGTCCGGCTACCGTCTGCTCTATGTCATCGATCTGTTGTTCGCTGATCTCCGAAGGAAGGTGGAGCCATCCCAGGTAGTCGTTTCCCTGTCCGGTACCCTGATACAGGGTGCGTTGTGCCGTTAGAGTCTCCTTTGAAAGCTGAGTGATTTCTTCAGCTGTTATGAATTCGTATACCCGTGATATATCCAGTTGCATCTGTTCCATTTTACTTTCTTAAATAGTTGTATAATATGGCGCAAAAGTAAGTAAAAAACTTGTTTGCAACTCCATTTGATTCGCGTGGATTTTTTGGATTACTTATTCCTTAAAATCGAGCAAGATGACCGAGATAGAAAAACTGGACAGGATTGCCATTAATGTGCAGTCACACAAGCTGCTCAGGCAACTACTGTCTGAAAATCCCGAGATGGAGGAAATCCTACGTAATTCCAAAAATGAAACCGAAGTGGTGGTGGGAGTCAGGGAATGGATCGGGAAAAGCCTGAAAGACCGGGA
>JAYEOJ010000538.1:0-2118 GCA_034722835.1 Bacteroidota bacterium
GGAAGAGCCGGTGCGATTGATCTTCGGTGACCAGGCACCTGAGCAGTTCCTGCTGGAAATTTAGCCAGAGAACTAATAGTAGTCCAGCACGCGTGTAATCGCCATTTCGGGAGTGATCTTTTCCTCACCGGGATAGACCAGTCGAAGCGTCCAGTTTCCATGATCATCGAAATCGCTGTACTCATATAACTGGGTAGCGGATCGGGTACCGTCAAGTTCCTCCATCCACATCTCCACCAGCAGGTTCTTTTCATACACATGATGAACAATTACTTCCCGGTTGTTAACCACCTGCACCTGTCTGTCAATCCTGCCTTTTGAATCATAGTAAGTAGCTCCCTCATAACGAAGTTGTTCATTCTGCCATACTTCGAAATTGACCTGAACGTCCGAAACCCTGTCCATAACTGTCCGGGAAGTAAGTACCATCTTTGAATGTTTCGGGGTCAGATTCATCCTGGTATAATACAACTCCTCCACGACCTCTCCGTTTTCACGTCTGGGGGTAGACAAACTGGTGGTATCCCCACACTCAGCCATGCTATAGGCCTGAATGTAATTGCCCTCATCATCATACTCCTTCACCCGGTAACCATCGGCACACTCTACACCTGCCACCCACTCCTCATTCACATAGTTGGCTTCGCACTGGAACTCACTGGTTGCCTTCACCTTTCCCTTTAATCCATTGCGGGCAAGATCGTTTGAGCCACCCGAACAGGATACAAGAAAAGCTAGAAGTAAGAACACAGGTAAACTTAAAACAGACTTCATAACGGGACAGTTTAGCAGTTAAGAATCCAAAAGTAACTGTTCCCATCCACAATCACAAAAGATGCAGCTAGCGGCTATTAATAAAACCCATCACCTGTGCGATCATCTCCTGTTGCTCCTGTGTGGAGGCCAGAGATTCGGCCTTCAGGAAAGATTCTTCTGCTTCATTGTTCTCCCCCAGGAAAATATGTACCATCCCCTTGTAGAAATCGTAATCAAAATGCTCCTCCAGATCGATACAGATTTTATACCACTCGAGCTCTTTTCGAAGCAATACCTCGGTCCGGTATTGCTGATCCATATCTGTGATTTGTGAGGCGGCACTGTAGAGCCAGCGATGATCATCCTTGCGGTCGGTTGCAAAGCGCTGATCGATATAGGAGATCAACTTTTCTGTTTGATTGGTGTAGTAATAGTACTGGATAAAAGGTAGTGACCTCAGATCCCACGAGGAGGCCTCGCTCTCCACCAGGGGAGCCAGCTCATTGGCCATAAGGCTTATCAGATCAATGCGCTCCTCCTCAACCGCCTTAACCAGGGTGTTGTTATAGATCTTCTCCATGGCCAGCATATAGTCCTCTCCCAGTACCCTCCTCAGGCGCTCAGGGTCTGAAGAAAATCCTGCCCACCAGGTATCATCCAGATCCATATAAAATGCCACTACCCGGATATCGCTGTCTGATAGCCTGGACTTGGACTCCATCACCTGCTCCATATATTCGGACGCCAGTCTTTCAGCCTCTTCCTGATTCCCCATATCACGAACCACGGTGATGTAGTCGGCAAAGCCCTGGGGCTCCAGTGTACCTTTCTGGTAACTGGCCCTGAAACTCTTCATCTTACTGAATCCCTCGGAAACTGATGTAAGGGTAGTTACAAGTTCATTTGCCTGAGTAAAACCAACAATCTTTCCCACCCGTTCGCCATCATCACTGAAAATGAACATGCTGGGATAACCTTCCAACTGTTGTTCAATTACATAATTCCGTCCGTAATCCGACTCTCCATCTAACCTGACATTTACATAATGCGCATTCATGTATTCTGCCACATTTGGATCCGTATAGACCTCGCTATCCATCATTTTACAGGGCCCGCACCAGGTGGCATAAACATCAACGAACAGCATCAGCATCTGGTCTGATGCCTTCTTCTGAGCAGCTTTCATCTGCTCGAGTGTCTCGACTTCAATGAATTCAACCTGGGCATTCATGGTCAGCGGACCAACAAGCAAAAGTACTATCAGGATCTTGAATATGATTTTCATGGACATATGGAATATGAGACTATAACGAATAACAGCTGCTTTTGTTATGGAATCAGTTCAGAGCACCACAGTCCCTT
>JAYEOJ010000539.1:0-2116 GCA_034722835.1 Bacteroidota bacterium
TGCATCCAAACTATTCAGGGAGAATCCTGAACTATCGGGAATGACACAATTCTCCAGGGGTGGCAGGGAGGTGGCTTTTGGAACCATCGGGGATGCGTCTACTGCGGAGGGCCATTTTTTTGAGGCCATGAATGCTGCAGCTGTGCTTGAGATACCGGTGGCAATGACTGTCTGGGATGACGGTTACGGGATTTCGGTGACCAAGGACAAGCAGATTGTAAAAGAAAGTGTTTCCAGTGCTCTGGAGGGCTTCCGGAAGGAGGAGGGAAGCAATGGCATTTTAATATACAAACTCAGGGGCTGGGACTATCCTGAGATGGTCCGGATCTTTGCTGAGGGAGTAGCTCGCTGCCGGGAGGAACATGTTCCGGTGCTCTTTCATGTGGATGAAATGGTGCAGCCCATGGGACACTCCACCTCGGGGAGCCATGAACGTTATAAGTCCAGCGAACGGCTTGAATGGGAAGCTGCACACGATCCTCTTGTGAAGATGGAACAGTGGATGGTGGAGAGTGGCCTGGCCAGTGAAACAGAACTGAAGCTATTGAAAAAGGAGGCTGCGGAAGAAGCAAAAATCGCCCGCGATATCGCATGGAAGAACTACACGGAGCCCGCTGCCAGGGAAAGGGATGAGCTGCTTGGGATTATTGATAACAGGAGTTGTGACTGCTCCAATGAGGGTGTGGACAAGCTGGGAATACTGAGCCGGGACCTGAAGCGGATCGTCCATCCCATCCGGCGTGATATTCAGGGAACGGCCAAGCGTATTATGAGGCACCTTTGCACAAATTGTCCGGTTCGCAATGAACTGCAAACCTCCATCTCCCAATGGCTGGCAAACTATAAGGAAGAGAACAGACAGCGATACACTACGTTTCTATATTCGGAGACCGACCGTTCCCCTTTGAAGGTGGAGCCGCTTCCTCCGGAATACGATGAAAATCCGGAACGGATCACAGGCAGGGAGGTGCTCAGAGATAACTTTGATGCATTGCTTGCATCTGATCCCAGAATTGTGATCTTTGGTGAGGACGCAGGCAAAATCGGGGATGTGAATAAGAGCCTGGAAGGATTACAGGCCAAACATGGCGAATTGCGTGTTATCGACACCGGGATCCGGGAAACTACCATTGTGGGACAGGGTGTAGGAATGGCCCTGCGGGGATTGCGTCCCATCGCTGAAATACAATATTTTGATTACATCCTTTTTGCCCTGGAAACCATCAGTGACGATCTGGCGACACTGCACTGGCGTACCAAAGGGGCACAGATCGCTCCCCTGATTATTCGCACCCGCGGGCACAGACTGGAAGGGATCTGGCATTCGGGCTCCCCGCTCAGCATGGTTATCAACTCCATCAGGGGTGTTCATGTCTGCGTGCCCCGGAATATGACCCAGGCAGCCGGGATGTACAACACCCTTCTTCAGGGAGAAGATCCTGCCCTGGTGATTGAACCCCTCAAGGTATACGGGCTCCGTGAGGAACGCCCGCGGAACATGGGTCAGTTCCGCATCCCCCTTGGCGTTCCGGAAGTCGGGGTGGAGGGAGGCGATATTACCGTGGTCACATACGGAGCTTGTGTCAGGATTGCAGAGAAGGCAGCGGAGCAGCTGGCGGAATTTGATATCCATATGGAGCTCATCGATGTACAGACCCTGCTTCCCTTTGACCTGGATCACAGGATTGTGGAATCAGTTAAGAAAACCGGCCGCGTGCTCTTCTTTGATGAGGATGTCCCGGGTGGGGCAACTGCCTTTATGATGCAAAAGGTACTGGAGGAGCAGAAGGCATACTACTACCTGGATGCCAAGCCCACCACAGTTACAGCTCACGAACACCGGCCAGCTTATAGCTCCGATGGGGACTACTTTTCCAATCCAAATGCAGAGGACGTATTCGAAGCCATTTACCAGATCATGAATGAGTCAGATCCCAAGAAATTCCCCAGCATTTACTGACCAAAGCGGCTAATACTCTGACAGACGATTATCTGCCTTTGACAAAGGTCCTGTCATCAAATTTTCGTGCGGATTTCACAGGAGTTGCCACTGGTATCCGGAAAAGCCCCATTCATCATACTCTGCTCAGACTATTAGGAATATATGCGATGTACT
>JAYEOJ010000540.1:0-2116 GCA_034722835.1 Bacteroidota bacterium
AAGCAATGTAAGCTGCAGGTAGTACCCTTGGAGGGTTGGCAACGGGACATGACTTTTGAAGAAACCGGGTTGCCCTGGGTTCCCACATCGCCCCATATACCGGATTACCATACCTCGTATTTTTATCCTGCAACCGGGATACTCGGAGAACTGGATCCCAATATGATTGGAATAGGCTATACCCTACCTTTTCAGGTACTGGTGACCGAGAATATTGACGCTCAGAAACTTAGCGAGGCCTTAAATGCACTTCAGATCGAAGGGGTGGTTTTCCGGCCCATCTGGTTCAAGCCCTACTACATGCCCAAAAAGGGGACAGCCCTGCAGGGAGTGCAGATTCACCTGACCGATCCCTTAAGGGCGCCATTGACCACCATTCAATTCTGGTTTCTGCAGGAGGCCCACAAACTTGATCTGTCCTTTGATCCATTTGAAGGAAAGGAAGAACGATACAGGATGTTTGATATGGTTAGCGGATCGGATCAGCTTCGCACTTCCCTGATGAGCAATTTTAATTTCTCCGGGCTCCTGGAGTACTGGAACCGGGATACGGATAAATTCAGGGAGCGCTCCTCTGAATATTACCTCTATAAATAGGATCACACATGCAAAGATTTTTGAATTTCGGTGCCCTTCTCTTGTTGAATCTTCTTCTCCTTAATTCGTTGTATGCCCAGGAACCGGATGTCCTGACCGATTCAATGGCCATGGATCAGGTAAGATACCGTGCCGATTCGCTATTGAACAGTGAGTGGTTTGTAGAGCGTACCGGCTATCAGAAGAAAGATTCCACATCCATCCTGTCAGTTACGATCCTGAAGAAACCTGACAGGATCCGGCTGCATGCGGATAAACAACTGGCCTTTGCTCCTTTCAGGGAGTCC
Source organism: Bacteroidota bacterium (assembly GCA_034722835.1). Lineage (GTDB taxonomy): Bacteria > Bacteroidota > Bacteroidia > Bacteroidales. Next base: position 885 of record JAYEOJ010000540.1, read on the forward strand.
ACCATTGACTCTCTTCTGGCAGGTATTGGATCTGGCCTGGGAGAGCCATACGACAAACATAAGATAGAGCTCTATGCGGACAGGGTGAATGTACGAAACCTGGTTCCAAATTACTACCGCAGTTCTTCTAAATCCATTGACAGGAAGCGAAGCTCCGGCCAGCTGAAACGAAAGTCCCCACCATTGGTCCGGAACCTCTCAAAACCCTACCTGGGCAATGCTGCACTTTTCAATACCAATATTGCCCTGTGGCACAGTCATGGCTGGTACTATGAACCAAAACTAAACAGGTGGGAGTGGCAACGAGCCAGGCTCTTTCAAACAGTAGAGGATATTTATCCACTGGCCTATACCATGCCATTTCTGGTTCCCATGCTGGAGAACGCAGGTGCCAATGTATTTGTCCCCCGTGAACGCGACTGGCAGGTAAACGAGGTGCTGGTGGATAACAATGGAAGCACCGGGAACAGTCTTTATGTGGCACCCATGGAGCTTGATGAAAGTGAAGCCGGAAGTGGTTTTGCCCTGGGACATCCACCCTACGTGGATGAGAATCCCTTCAGGCTGGGATCCTATCATAGCATGCGTTCTGACCGAAAGGCGACAGCTTCCATACAATGGATCCCTGAGATCCCTGAAGCAGGCGAATATGCCGTTTATATCTCATTTCATGCCTCAGCAGAAAATACAAACGATGCGTCCTACCGGGTATACCATCAGGGAGGAATAAGCGAGTTCAGCATCAACCAGCAGATGGGTGGAGGGACCTGGGTCTACCTGGGTAAATTCAGTTTTGGCCAGGGAATCGATATGGAGCAAGGCAGAGTTGTTCTGGTAAATAAGGGCGCCAAACGAGGCAAAAGGATAACTGCCGACGCTGTTAAATTTGGCGGAGGAATGGGGAACATTGCCAGGAACGGATTTACCGGAGGGCGTCCCCGCTACCAGGAAGGTGCCCGCTACTACCTGCAATATGCCGGCATGCCCGATACGCTTGTCTGGAAATTGAACGATTCCAACGATTACAATGATGACTATCAGAGCCGGGGCGAGTGGGTGAACTACCTGATGGGGGCGCCGTCAGGTCCCAAAGCCAATCGCAATGTCAGTGGACTGGGCATTCCGGTGGATCTGTCTTTTGCCTTTCATACCGATGCAGGGATCACCGACAATGATACAGTGATCGGAACCCTGGGAATTTATAGCACCTCCTATGACCGGGGGTACTTTCC
>JAYEOJ010000541.1:0-2114 GCA_034722835.1 Bacteroidota bacterium
ATCGTTTTGAATGGTCCCGCTCAATTCTTCCAGTGAAGCTCCCTGCTCCAAACCGGCCACAATGTAAAAGGCCATGATGGGAAGTACCGCTCCGTTCATGGTCATGGAGACCGACATTTCATTCAGGGGGATCTGGTCAAACAGGACCTTCATATCCAGAATGGAATCGATAGCCACACCTGCCTTGCCTACATCACCCTCTACCCGTTTATGATCGGAATCGTAACCACGGTGAGTGGCCAGGTCAAAGGCAACAGATAATCCTTTTTGTCCGGATGCCAGGTTTCTGCGATAGAATGCATTGGACTCTTCGGCAGTGGAAAAACCGGCATATTGCCTGATGGTCCAGGGTCGCATGGCATACATGGCTGAATAGGGTCCGCGCAAAAATGGTGGCAAGCCAGCGGCATAATGCAGGTGCTCCATATTGGCAAGATCTTCCTCGCTGTATACCGGCTTGATGGAAATATGTTCCGGGGTTTCCCAAAACTCAGAGGTCCTATCTTTTTTAGTGGGTATCTTAAGATCGCGGAAGTCTATTTGGCTGAAATCTGGTCTCATAATAGTCAAAATGTAAAAGTCTACAGGAGTATTTTATTAAAATTGGTAAGGGTTTGGAGCACGTTGCTTCTCCTATGGATGAAATGCTCGATCCCTGCCTTCTTCAATTCATCAACGGCCTCAGCCGGATAACCAGCAATTACAACAATGGACGATCCGGAGAGTGCTTTATGAGCCGCCGGAGCGGTCTCGCTGTAGACATCATCCGAACTGCACAGGACTACGATATCGAAGTCTCCGGATGAAGCAAATTTTATCCCTTCTTCTAAATTTTTGAAAGGGCTGTGGTCCACAATTTCATATCCTGCACAGGCGAAGAAATTTCCTGCAAAGGTGGCTCTGGCAGTCATCCATGTTGGATTTCCATATTTGAGTAGCAGTACCTCGGGCTTTTTCGGACTTCGTTCTGTTTCTAAACGAAGCTTTTCGAATGGTGAAGAAAGCCTGAAAGTCTGGAGCGGTCTGTTGCTTACACCGGCAAAATTAAATACTTCTTTTTCCGGGGCAACAATGATCTGACGAAGGTTCAGTTCATGGAAATTGGGATAGGCATTGGTCCCCAGAATTCTTCCTTGTCCCGATGCGGCCCGATCCGTTCTTTTCTTGTGTGAAGCCTCTACCTTATCCTGGATCCATCCTGCTGCGAAAGCCTTCCTGAATCCTCCCAAAGACTCCACTTCGCGGAACAGGTCCCAGGCTTTTTCTGCCACGGAATCAGTCAGGCTTTCAATATAATAGGATCCGGAGGCCGTGTCAGTTACCTGGTCAAAATAAGCTTCTTCACGAAGGATAATTTGCACATTCCTGGCAATCCGGTTGGAAAACAGAGTGCCTTTCCCGTTGGGATAGTCGTAAGGCAATACGGTGACCAAATCCGCTCCCCCCAGTATGGACGACATGGCCTCCGTGGTCCCACGGAGCATATTTACATGTGGATCGTAAAGAGTCATGTTCCACTCCGACGAGACTGAATGGATGCGGATGTGCGCCCGGGAGGACTCTACACCATAAGCTCCTGCAATTTTTACCCAAAGAATACGGGCTGCTCTTAATTTGGCAATTTCCATGAAGTACTTGGGGCCTGAAGCGAGACCCAGCATAAGCGCATTCTGGGCGGTGAGGGGATCTATCCCCTTCTCTGTAAGTATGGCCATGTATTCACTGGCCATGGCCAGCGTAAAAGCCAGATCCTCTACCAGGTTTGCACCAGCATTTTGGATTAGGGAACCATTTACATCTATGACCTTTATTTGGGGCGAGGCCTCTTTTACCTTAAGTACAAGCTTGCCAATGTTATCTAAGCCTCCGATGTCAATTCCGGTTTTGGCCATCATTCCCAGGGGATCAGCTCCCAGAGAACCTCTTAGTTGTGAAATCTGGGTGCCTTTTTGAGTGGCCAGTGTACACAAGGAGGCATAGATGGCATCTGCTGCAAGGCATCCTCTGAAATGAAGTTCTGTTTCCTGAAGGGGTATACTATCAAGCACTTCCTCAAGCATTGGAACATCCGGAATCCGGGCTTCTGCCAGCTCAAGGCGAATGGCCTGCACCCC
>JAYEOJ010000542.1:0-2112 GCA_034722835.1 Bacteroidota bacterium
CAGGAGCTGATTGGAGTACGGCCTGGTGAGGTGAACAAACTGCTTACCTCCCGCTGGAATCAAGAGTCTTCAAGACTTGTAATCAGGCACCCGGTAACTTTTCTGCATAAACATGATCATGCCCTGCACCGGCACCTGAGGGCCATTGACCACAACACCCTCTTGAGCCGGCTGAAGCCGGAGCAGATGGCACATGAGAGTGAAGTACTGCTCTCACCAGATCTGCTGCGCTGTGCCTACGATGAAGTCCCCCATATCCGAAGGAACACAGAAGAGATCCTGAAAGACTGCCTGATCGATTTTGATTTTACCACGGTTAAGAATAAAAAGACCTGTACCGGCACCCCACAGGATGATAAGGTCCTGCTGGAAAAACTGGCCTTGGATGGAATGGCATATCGCTATGGACACGGGAACCGGGAGGCCCGGAAACGTATCAGGCATGAACTGGAGATCATCGACCGGCTCGGATTTTCTTCCTATTTCCTGATTACCTGGGACGTGATCCGCTACTCCATGTCCAGGGGCTTCTACCATGTGGGAAGGGGCAGCGGCGCCAACTCCATTGTAGCCTACTGCCTGCGGATCACCGATGTGGACCCCATTGACCTGGACCTCTATTTTGAACGTTTTATCAATCCAAAAAGGACCAGTCCGCCCGACTTTGATATCGACTTTTCATGGAAGGAACGGGATGAGGTGCTGGACTATATCTTCAAAAGGTATGGGCGAAAACATACTGCTTTGATCGGGACCATCTCTACTTTCCGGGACCGTTCCATCTTCAGGGAACTGGGCAAGGTTTATGGCCTGCCCAAAGAGGAGATAGACCTGCTGGTAAAGGATCCCGGTAGCGATCTGAATGAAAACCACATTACCCGGAATATTTTCGAGGCCGGTAGCCGCCTGATGGATTTCCCCAATCTCAGAAGCATTCATGCCGGAGGGGTGCTGATCTCGGAAGACCCCCTGACTACCTATACTGCGCTGGATATGCCTCCCAAAGGTCTTCCAACCACCCAGTGGGATATGTATGTGGCCGAAACACTGGGCTTCGAGAAACTGGACATCCTCAGTCAACGCGGTATCGGGCACATCAAGGAGTGTGCGGAGATTGTCCGCCGGAATTGTGGAATTGAAGTGGATGTGCACCGGGTGGATGAGTTTAAAAAGGACAGAAAAGTATTGAAGCAACTGAAATCGGGTGAGACCAACGGCTGCTTCTATATTGAGAGTCCGGCCATGCGGGGCCTGCTTACCAAACTTCGGTGCGACAGCTACCGCACGCTGGTGGCAGCCAGCTCCATTATCAGGCCGGGTGTGGCGCAATCGGGGATGATGCGTGAGTATATACAGCGCTTCCACCACCCCGATTCATTTGAGTACCTCCATCCCATTATGGAGGAACAATTGCAGGAGACCTTCGGGGTGATGGTCTACCAGGAGGATGTGATCAAAATTTGTCACCACTTTGCCGGTCTGGACCTGGCAGATGCGGATGTGCTTCGCAGGGCCATGAGCGGGAAGTACCGATCCAGAGCGGAGTTTGACCGGATTGCAGGCCGTTTTTTTGAAAATTGCCACCTGCGGGGCTATCCCGATGAGCTCACTCAGGAAGTATGGCGGCAGATCAGCTCCTTTGCCGGTTACTCCTTTTCCAAGGCCCACTCGGCCTCTTTTGCTGTGGAAAGCTTCCAGTCTCTCTACCTGAAAGCCCACTACCCCCTGGAGTTTATGACTGCTGTAATAAATAATTTCGGAGGATATTACCGCACCTGGGTTTACTTTAATGAAGCACGCCGCTGGGGGGGTGTTATCCATCTTCCCTGTGTGAACCGGAGCAATAATAAGACTTCCATATCTGGTAAAGATATTTTTATTGGCTTCATCCATGTTCAGAACCTGAAACAGCAGGTGTCGGAGATGATTACCGGGGATAGAGAGCTACACGGACCGTTCAGCAGCCTTGAAGATTTTCTGGAACGTGTACCCATAGGGCTGGAACAGGTGATTATCCTGATCCGCATCAATGCCCTGCGCTTTACAGGAAAAAGTAAGAAGGAGCTGCTGTGGGATGCCCACCTGGTGTTGGGGAATCGTAAAAAAAGGGAT
>JAYEOJ010000543.1:0-3431 GCA_034722835.1 Bacteroidota bacterium
CATTATCTCACACCTGGATGCCCAGATAGCCAGGATCCTCGCTCACCTGGAAGAGACCGGACAGGCCGAGAATACCTTGATTTTCTTTACGGCCGACCATGGTTTGTCTGTGGGGAACCACGGATTAATGGGAAAACAGAATATGTACGAGCACAGCATGCGTCCGCCGCTGATCGTGGTGGGTCCGGGTGTTCCTGAAGGGAAAAGGAAGAAGATGGCGGTCTACCTGCAGGATATCATGCCCACCGCCATTGAGTATGCCGGTGGAGAGGTGCCCGAATGGGTGGAGTTCAACAGCCTCAGGCCTTTTATTGAGGGGGATCAGACAGTTTCCAATTATCCGGAGGTTTATGGTGCTTACATGGACCTGCAGCGGATGATCAGGGTGGATGATTACAAACTGATTGTCTATCCGGAAGCCAGGGTGCTCAAGTTGTTCGACCTGATCAATGATCCCCTCGAGAAGCACAACCTTGCAGCTGCATCCGGGGCCCAGGATCGTATCCGGAACATGTTCCGTAAATTGCAGGAAATGCAGGTGGAAATGGGGGATACTCTGAAGATGTCATTACATAGCTTTACACTTTAAAGATAAACAAGCATGGAACTAAGAAAGGATGCGAAATACGCCATGATCATCCCCACCAGCATGGGGATCCGGATCACGCCTGTAAATGGTCAGCCCGTTCACAGCAGTGATCTTTTCAGGATGGATGCAACCAGTGCCGAATCCAATGTGGGGAGTACGGCCTCCTACCTGGGACTGCCGGTAAAGATTCTAACCACCTTTGTAAAGGGAAGTCCCATTGCCAGGCGAATTAAGGACAACCTGGCCAGCAGGCACATGGATTATGAGGGTCCGGAGCTGGAGCAGGGAAGTCCCTGGGGCTACCGTCACCAGATCAACATTGCAGATTCAGGTTATGGATCACGGGGACCCCGTGTGCAGAACGACCGGGCCGGTGAGGTAGGGCGTACGCTGAATGTCAAAGATTTTGACCTGGATCGCATTTTTGGTAAAGAAGGAGCTAAGATTGTGCATCTGTCAGGCTTGATTGCAGCCCTGTCTCCCGAAACCAGCCAGTTCTGCCTGGAGATAGCCAGGGCGGCCAGGAAATACGGGACCCGCATCTCATTTGATCTGAACCACCGGGCCTCCTTCTGGGAGGGACGTGAGCAGGAATTGCATGAGATCTTTCATGAGATTGCTTCCATATCTGATATCCTTATAGGAAACGAGGAGGATTTCCAGCTGTGCCTGGGCATTGAGGGACCCGAAGCCGGGGGTCTGGATCTGACTGCCAAGATTGATGGATTCAAGGGAATGATTGATCGCGTAATGAAGGCTTTCCCCGAAGTTTCCGTTTATGCCACAACCCTTCGCCAGGTGATCAGCACCAACATGCATATGTGGGGTGGAATTATTTCAGAGAACAACAACTGGCACGTGGTGGAACCTCGGGAAATTTTTGTGTACGACCGCATCGGCGGAGGCGACGGCTTTGTCAGCGGCATGCTTTATGCCATCCTGAAGGGCTGGGAACCTGAAAAGTGGATCCAGTTTGGATGGGCAGCTGGAGCCCTGGTAGCTACCCTGGAGACGGACTATGCCCAACCTGCCGATGAAGAACAAATATGGAGCATCTGGCAGGGAAATGCACGGGTGCAGCGCTAAGCTCATTTTTGATGACCAAATCCTCTCTGGTAGATCCCTACCGACTTGATAAAGACGCTGTCCTGGATGCTCCCTTCAGGTTTAGGCAAAAACTTAAGTTCCTGGGACCGGGCTTTATTCTCTCCGCTTCGGTGGTTGGCTCAGGGGAACTGATTGCCACAACCTCACTGGGAGCCAAAGCAGGTTTTGTTACCCTCTGGGTCATCCTGGTAAGCTGCCTGGTAAAGATTGTGCTTCAGCTTGAGTTTGGACGGCAATCCATTACCCGGGGTGTCACGGCCATGAATATGATGAACGAGTTGCCAGGACCCCGTTTCGGAAAAAGGAAGATTAGCTGGGCCGTCTGGTCCTGGCTGGTGCTCTGGATCTTCAAACCGCTGCAACTGGGAGGGATCATCGGGGGAGTGGCCATTATCCTGAATATTGCCGTTCCAGCCCTCTCTATTGCTGTCTGGACCATCGTGGTGGCCTTTGTGGTCATTACGGTTATGCTTTTTGGCTTTTACGAGGTGGTGGAGAAAATCTCTCTGGTCTTTATGGGTCTTTTTACCGTGTTTACCCTGCTTGCCTTGTTCATGGTGCAGAACACAGACTTTGCTGTCAGCTGGCCGGATATTGCAGAGGGTCTTTCCTTCCGGCTTCCAAAGGGTACCGTGGGTTTTGCTTTTGCTGCATTCGGACTGACCGGGGTGGGAGGGGATGAGATCCTTTCTTATAATTACTGGTGCATAGAAAAGGGGTATGCACGCTTTGCAGGAAGCCGGGAAGATTCTGATGCGTGGAACAGTCGTGCAAAGGGATGGATCAGGGTGATGTACATGGATGCCTTTCTTTCCATGATTGTTTATACCATTGTCACTGCAGCTTTTTTCCTGCTGGGAGCATCCATCTTGTATGAGCGGGGCGATTTGCCAGAAGGCTACCAGATGATCGAGACCCTTTCCAGGATCTATACGGAATCGGTGGGCCCCACGGCCAAGAACATTTTTCTGATGGGCTCCTTTGTAGTGCTCTTTTCCACACTTTTTGCTGCACTGGCCATACGTACCCGGGTCTTTTCCGACCTGTTCGGGGTGGTGGGATGGATCGATTTCAGCAACATGCGGGCCCGTTTGCGGACCATCCGGATACTGGCCATCTTTTTCCCGATCACCTGGACCATAGCATTCCTGCTTATAAAATTGCCGGTTCTGATGGTCACCATAGGGGGAATAGCCACCTTTGTGATGCTCTTTATTGTGGTGATAGCCGGAATCTGGTTCCGTTTCGGGCCGGGCGAAAAAGTTCTTTCTCCAGGAAAGATCTATCGCTTCTTCCTGATAATCAGTTGTGTGGCGATTTTCCTGATGGGAATCTACGGCATCCTTAAATTATTCTGATCCTACTGAATAAACAGTACCGAGGCCGGTGCATTCAGCTCAACCGTTGAGCTGGTTTCCGAGAGCAAACCCGTCTCCGCATCGATCATGTAGAGCCTGATCTCGTTAGAACGCTCTCCAGCTACCAGCATATATTTGCCGGAAGGATCCACATTGAAATCCCTGGGCCAGTTGGGTACCTGTTCCATCACCTGGATGCGGGAAACGGTTCCCTGCTCCTTGATTTCAAAGGTGCTGATACAGGAATTTTCGCCCCGGGTGGATGCATAGACATACTTCCCGTTGGGATGTACCCTGACGGCGGCCGGATACTTCATTCCGGCATGTGTATCTTCTACAGTACTCAGGGAATTCAGCATGGTGATGGTCCCATCCGA